>JAMOQK010000001.1 GCA_027064045.1 Sulfurimonas sp.
ACTAAGGGTATCTGGAAAAGGAAATATTGGCAAAAGAGGAACTCGTGGTGATTTATATGTAACATTTACAGTAAAACCAGATAAACATTTTGTAAGAAATGGAAATGATGTTTACATAGAAATACCTGTATTTTTTACTCAGGCAGTTGCAGGGGAGAGTTTAACCATACCATCACTTACTGGTGAATTAGAGTTAAAACTTGATATTGGTACAAGAGATAAACAACACTTTACTTTTAGAGGTGAAGGGATAGCAGATGTTCATGGACACGGCAAAGGTGATTTAATAGCACAAATAAACATCACTTATCCTAAGAAACTAAATGATGAACAAAAAGAACTTTTAACAAAACTTCAAGAGTCTTTTGGGATAGAAGAATCAAAACCACATGAAAGCATCCTTGAATCTGCTATAGATAAGATGAAAAACTGGTTTAAATAAGTGAATAAACAATACCTAAAAAATCAACTCTCAACATTAGCACTATCTATGTTTAGAAAAGATTTTTTTGGTATTTACCATGGTTCTATATCTGCTAAGACAGAGTCTAATCGCTTTATTATAAATACAAAAGAGGCTATCTTTGATGCTATATCCAACGATAGTTTAATTGAGTTATATTTTAAAATAGATTACCGTTGGAAGAACGCTTCTTTAGATGCTAAAATTCATCATAGTATATACTCACAAATTTCTGATGCTAAATTTATCTGCTTTTGTATGCCAACTTTTACAGTTAGTTACTCTTTGGAGCATAATATTATCATACCAAAAGATTATTTTGGTTATAAAGAGATAGGTTCTATAGAAATTATTGATCCAAAACAATTTGATGACTGGTACGATAGAGCGCAAAGTAAAATAACTCAATATTTCCAAGCAAAAAAGACAGACCTCATCGTTATAAGAGGATATGGTGTTTATGCATACAATAGAGACCTACACCACTTGGCAAAAAAACTTGCTATCTTGGAAAAAAGTTGTAGGCTCCTTATGTTAAGCACTTAAGAAATTTTTGGAGGAGTTATTTTTTTGCCGAGTAGTGCATAACTTTTACCAACCCTAGCAACAGGTTCATAATCTAAAATCATATTTTCTTTATCTACTATAATTTCATCACATATATACTGCTCTTTTATCTCTACAACCAAAGGTATGGTCTTTGAGTTTTTTAACTCCATCTCTTGATAAAATTCACAAAAAAATGCACTCTTAACACCTTTTATCATAGGTGGAAAACCATCTACAATATCTTCCAAAGCTATATCAAATTCATCTGCTTCACTTTTTGATGATGGCATCTCTTTTGAACTAAAATGCATCTTCTCTAGCATATCTTCATCAACCATGCAAATGGTACATTTTTTAGTTTCTCTTATATTTTTAAGTGTATCTTTTTGAGTTCCATCACTTTTATGACCAACTGAGACCATCATGGTTGCAGGATCGCTTGAGAGTCCCATAAAGTAACTAAAAGGTGCAACATTTGTTACACCGTCATTTTTAGTAACCACCCATGCTATTGGTCTTGGGATTATAGTTTGAGCCATAAGCTGATATTTTTGCGTTAACTCTTTATCATTATAATCTACTACCATCTTATAACCCTACTGCTTTTTTAATACTACTCATAACACCAGACTTTTTAACCTCTTGTGATTGCTCTTGTTCTTTTGGAATATAAGCACCTTCTGGAACCTCGTTATCAGGTGTACCATCTACATTTACGATTACAAGTTCAGGGTGTATAAGTTCTCTTAACTTTTTTTGCACAACCATTTTTGTTGTCATTAAACTCATAGAACAACCACCACATGCACCAACTAGTTTTATATAAACCACACCATCTTTTGCAGCTAAAAGTTCTATCCCACCACCATGTGAATTTACATATTCACTAACAACTGGTATATAATTTTTTACAGCTTCATAAATATCTTCATCTAAAAATGTCATCTCATTCCTTTAAAATATTATTCTTTTAAAGGATTATACTTTATTTTTTCTAACGAAATGATAATAAATATCATATTATTAGATATACTCTGCTATTATTTGATAAAAGGATGCAAAAATGAAACTAAACACATCTGTCTCAGTAGTTATAAGAGTTTTTTTATGGTTTGTTATGCTAATAGGTGGAGCAATTTTATCTATATATCAAGATTTAAACAACCCACTTTTCAATAATATATTTTTTCATATTTCAACTGCTTTAGTGGGTATCATCATCACAACATTAGCTTTTCGCTCAGCTGCAAATGGTGGAAGAGAGCTAAAAAAAGGTAGAGTTGGAAACATACCAAGACTTGAAACAAATAAACTTGTAACAACTGGTATATACAGCTGTATGAGACACCCTATGCTTTTTGGTTTAACACTTCTTCCACTTGGTTGGTCTTTACTCTTAGGAAGTCCAACTTTCATCACTATCATAGCACCGTTAGAGATGATTTTTATAGTTTTAATGGTAATAATCTTTGAAGAGATGGAAGTTAAGAAAAAATACACAGATGAATATGAAAAATACAAAACAAAAACACCAATGGTAAATTTTTCTTTTAGATGCCTAAAAAAACTTTTTAGTTAAGTAGCTTGACATATTGAACATATGTTCGTTATAATCTTTAAATGAATAAAACACAACACAAAAATCAGGTGCTAACCATATCTTTGGCACATTTAGCACACGATACCTACTCAGCTTTTTTAGCACCAATTTTACCACTTCTCATAGAAAAACTTGGGATGAGTCTTGCTATGAGTGCTTTTTTGGATATTGCTAGAAAACTACCATCACTTTTAAACCCATTTTTTGGACTCCTTGCTGAGAGAACAGATGCTAGATACTTTGTAATCTTATCACCCGCGCTTACTGCCTTTAGTATGTCATTGCTGGGTGTTTCAAACTCCTATGCTCTTTTACTTATACTCCTCACCATTTCAGGTATAAGTTCAACACTCTTTCACATCCCCTCCCCTGGTATTATAAAAGCATCTTCTGGCGATAAACTTGGACGGGGAATGAGTTTTTATATGGTTGGTGGGGAGTTAGCTCGTACAGTTGGACCTCTACTCATAACTGGCGCTGTCTCACTGTGGAGTTTAGAGGGTACTTGGAGATTAATGCCTTTTGGTTTTTTAGCTTCACTTATATTATATTACAGACTAAAAGATTTTACATTTACACAAAAAAAGTTTACAAAAAAATCTGAAAAAGGCTCTGCTATGGTGGAGGTTAAACGATTTTTACCACTCTTTAGTGTTATGAGTGGATTTATGTTTTTTCAATCTGCTATGAAAATGGCAACAACACTATATCTTGCAGTTTACCTTACTCAACACGGTTTTTCACTCTGGTATGCAAGTATTGCTCTTTCTATTTTACAGTTTTTTGGTGTTATTGGTACATTTTTATCTGGAAATATTTCTGATAAGATAGGGAGACAAAAAACTTTAGTTATGATGTCAACTGGAGCAGCTATAACAATGAGCCTTTTTTTACTGAGCAATAGTGTTTATATAACCTTTCCTTTACTTGCATTACTTGGTATATTTATGTTTGCGAATGGTCCTATTATGCTATCTGTCATCCATGAAGTACAAACAGAAATGCCAACTTTTATAAACAGCGTATATATGACTATAAATTTTAGTATAAGTTCTATTGTTGTCCTTGCTATGGGTGTTTTTGGTGATAAATTAGGGCTAGACACTACTTACTTAATTGCATCAGTTTTAGCATATTTTGCTATCCCTTTTGCTTTATTATTAAATCACACAAGGCATTTGTAATGGAAACGATTAATATACTTTCAATCATAAGCATAGCTTTTTTAGGCTCATTTGGGCATTGTATGGGGATGTGTGGTGGTATTGTTATCGCTTATAGCTCTACTAAAGTGCAAACTGATTGGAGTAAAGCAAAACAATCCTTTGCACATATTTTATACTCTGCAGGAAGAGTCACGACATATACACTTTTAGGTGCTATGTTTGGATTTTTGGGTGGTGTTGCTACTTTTAACAATCTAACAAATGGTTTAATGCTTATTTTTGCTGGTATGTTCATGGTCTTAGCAGGTTTATCACTATCTGGAAAAATAAAATTTTTAACTCTTTTAGAACACTCATTTACAAAAAATTCTTGGTACACAAAATTATTTCGTCAACTTTTACAAACAAAATCACTCTTGAGCTTTTTTATACTTGGTATGTTAAATGGTCTTTTACCATGTGGGCTTGTTTACTTTTTTGCTATTACGGCGGCTAGTACTGCGAGTGCTTTGTATGGTGCTTTAGTTATGTTAATATTTGGACTAAGCACAGTTCCTGCACTTTTTTCATTAGGTTTTTTTGTTGGTTTGTATAAAAACTCACAATTTAGAAACCTCATGATGAGTCTTGCAGCTATTAGTGTTATAGTTTTTGGGTTATACACCATAAAAAATGGATACTATTTTATAAAATATCCACAAAAAACTGTTGGTGATTGTTGTGAATTTGACCCAGATAATCTTGAAAAATAGGAGATAAACTTTTGAGTGGCAGAAAAAGAAAAAATCGACATATAGATGCTGACCATAGTGGAATATGCTTTAAACCTTGTGGCATACAAAGGGTAGATTTACAAAAAGTTATCTTAGCTGAAGATGAGATGGAAGCTATAAGATTGGCTGACTTAGAGGGATTATACCAACAAGAATGTTCCCAAAAAATGGGCATCTCAAGAACAACATTTTCAAGACTGATAGAATCTGCAAGAAAAAAAATTGCAGATGCTCTCATAAATACAAAAGCACTTAAAATAAGGATGATTGAAAATGACTAATACTATACTTTTTGATAACTATAAAAACTCTTCCACATGCCAAACTCTTTGGGGATTTAGTCTGTATTTAGGTAGATACAATCTACTTTTTGACACAGGAAGCAATGGTAGAGTATTGTTACAAAACATTAAAAAACTAAATATAAATATACAAGATATTAAATATCTTTTTATAACTCACTCCCATTGGGATCATATTGGTGGGATAGATTCTATATTGGAATTAAATCCAGACATAACACTATATTTACCATCATCTCTTTCAAAGCATCTCATAAAAGATTTAAAAACTTTAAGTAAAGATGTAGTAATTTGCTCGAAAAAACCACAACATCTTTTTGGAAATCTATACACAACTGGAATTTTAGGAGATGAGATGCCTGAACAATCTTTAATCATAGATGAAGAAGAAACTAAACTCATCTCAGGTTGTGGACATTATGGCATACACAAGATTGTAAATGTAGCAAAAAAAATTATAAATAAAGATATAAAGTTCGTTATTGGTGGTTTTCACCTACTTAGAAGTGATAATAAAATGATACAACACACCATCGATGAACTCATAAAAAGCGATGTATCAAAAGTTCTACCAACACACTGCACTGGAGATAAAGCGATAAAGATGTTTGAACATACTTTTGGCAAAAACTATATAAAAGGTGGCGTAGGCACACGATTTATATAATTTTTTACGCTCTTTTTTTTACTATTTTACTTCAACCATACTTGATTTTAAACTATCCATAAAGGTAAGAATCTCTTTTTCTTCCCTGCTTTTAATATGATATTTTTTCATAGACTGTTTCAAATACTTCAGAAAAAGTTTCCAGTCACTCTCACTAATCATCATCCCTATGTGAGTTGTTGGCATATCTCGCCCACAATAGTGTGTTGAACCACCTGTGCGATTACATACAAAATCTATAAGTAACTGTAACTCTCGCTCTTTGCCATCATTTCCTCGATACTTCCAAAAACGACCAAGTTGAGGGTCGTTTTTAAGACGAATATGAAAATCACTCAACAAAGAAGCAATTTTATCATACCCTCCCAAGCGTTGATAAAGCGTTGCCTCTTTTGCAACTGCTAAACTACTAATAACTAACAATATAAGAAATATTTTTTTCATATTTTTTTCCTCCCATAACTAAATAAAATGATACAAAAGTCTTAAAGCCAAAAAGTAAAGAATGATTGCCATAAGTGTTTTAACATGTTTTTGTTCTAACTTAAAAAACATCAGATAGTTTCCTACATATCCCCCAATAACAGCTGAAGCACCAACAACCATAAGCATAATCCAATCTAAATCTACATAAGTAGCATATGTAAAAAATGAACCGAGTGCAGAAAATGGTACAACAAAACTAACAATAACAGCTGCTTTTTTTGGTTCATAGCCCAACAAAGCCAAGAGTGGTATAAGCATATTTCCACCACCTACACCCAAAAGTCCAGATAAAAACCCAACAACTCCACCAACTAAAAACAAAACCCACATGCCATCATTGTGAAAAAGTGCTTTTTTCTTGCCAAACATCATCATAGAAGCACTGTAAAAAAGAAGAAGCATAAAACAAAACTTAATAATCTCTGTATCTATAAATCTACTACCGTAAGCTCCAATGGGAGCAAAAATAAGCATCATAGAAGCAATAGGTAACATAAGCTTAAAATCTACTACTTTTCTTTTTAGATTCATTACACTTGATGTAACGGTAGTTGATGCCCCTGCAAAAAGTCCAATAGTTTTAGCAACTGTAAAATCAATCCCTAGAAAATTGAAAATAGGTATAAGAGCCACACCAGCCCCAGCTCCACCCATTGAAAAAAGCATAGACAACAACAAAGTAATTAAACTAAACAATATATATTCGTTCATAAGTGAAATTATAGCTAGATTTTGATAAAATTCCACCACAAAGTACAAAATAAAAAAGGTTCAAAGATGATAAAAAAAACACTTGTTTTATCGACTGTATTAAGTATGACACTACTAAATGCAACAACAAACAAAGAGATAAAAATGGAAGCTAAAGCTGCCATTATGAAAATGGGAAAATCTCTACAATCTCAAATGAAAAAAAATATGAAAAAAGGTGGTCCGTCTCAAGCAGCTAAATTTTGTTCTAAAAAAGCTGAAGGTATAGAAAAAGAGATAAACAACAAGTATAAAAAAGGGATAAGCGTTAAAAGAGTTTCATTAAAATACAGAAACCCAAACAATGCACCTTTAGCTGATGAAAAAATCATTCTTCAACAAATCCAAAATGATTTTAACAATGGTAAAAAAGTACCAAAAATGATAGTTAAACAAATATCTAAAAATGAATATAAAGTTTACAAACCAATATTTTTAGATAAAAAAGTTTGTTTAAAATGTCATGGAGACATAAATCACAGAGATAAAAAAGCATATAAAATCATAAAAAGCACATACCCACATGACAAAGCGATTGACTATAAAGCTGGTGAATTTAGAGGCGCTTTTGTAGTTAAAATGGTAAAATAATGACTATAGATATAGAACAAATTGCAACCATATCTTCCCCTTTTTGCAACTTGGTGGATATGCCAATACAGCCAAAAGGGGCAAAAGACACCTATGCAACTATAAAATTTAAAGAAAAATATATTGAGGGATTAAAAGATTTGGATGGCTTTAGTCATGTTTATCTCATATACTATTTCCATAAAGTAAAAAAACCTAAACTAAGTGTTATACCTTTTAATGATAAAACCAATACTCCAAGAGGTGTGTTTTCTACAAGAACGCCTATGCACCCAAACTCCTTAGGTTTAAGTGTGGTTGAACTTGTAAGTGTGGATGGTGATACAGTCACTATAAAAGGTGTAGATATTTTAAATGATACGCCACTTATAGATATAAAGCCATATATAGAAAACTTTGATAAAGTAGAAAATGAAACAAAATCTGGCTGGATGAAATCTAGTGCCGATGAGGTTAGGAGCAAAAAAAGTGATGATAGATTTGTATAAAACAGTGTTACCTTTATCTTTATTGTTATTGTTTAGTGGTTGTAATGAAAAACCATCAAAACACTATGATGGCAAAAAGCTTTTAGAGCAAAAATGTTCTAGTTGTCACAACATTGATCTACCTCCATATACATTTGAAAATGAAAAAGCTCCACCAATGATGGCAGTAGCTTTTCATGTAGTAAATTTTGTAAAAACAAATGATGAAAGTCAAAGAGTTCTTAAATCCAAAGAGTTTGTTAATGACTATGTTTTAAATCCTAGTGCCTCAAAATCTTTTTGTGATAAAGAGAGTCTTGAGAGTTACGGTGTTATGCCATCTCAAAAAGGTAAAATCACCCCTGATGAGCTTGAAGCTGTTAGTGACTATATTTTTGAACATTTCACACAACAAAATCTAATGAAAGCACAAAAAGAAAAAAGGGAGTTTGATGCACTTCCAGCTGGTAAAAAACTAGCACTTAAATATAAATGTTTAGGTTGTCACAGAGTAGATAAAAAAATCATAGGTCCATCTTTTAAAGATATAGCTAAAAAATACCCACATGCCAAAGAAAAGATAATCAAAAGTATAACAAAGGGAAGTAAAGCCCAGTGGAAAAGTTCAAATGGAGCTATAATGCCGCCATTTAAAAATATAGATAAAAAAGAGTTACAAACACTATCTGAATGGATTTTAAAATCATAAAATATAGTATTATCTACTCTTTTAAATGCTTTATTATCATCATTCCTTTTATCATATAATATATTAGTTTTTCTAATTTTATTACTTCCTAAAAAGCAAAAAAAATATGTTATAATTTTACTTCAATTTTTTGGAGGACAATGAATGAAAAAATTAGTTAGTATATTGGCAACTGTACTACTCTTAAACGCTTCTAATATAGATATATCTAACAGCATAACACTTAATGAAGCTTTGGATATTTTAAAATCAGAAAACTTAGAGATAAAAACAGCCTCGTTAGATGTAAGATCTGCAGATGAGAAAGTAAAAACTGTGTCAGGAACAAACTGGGGTAAACTGGACTTTGTTCAAGACTATGCAAATTCAGACGATGCTGGGAATGTTTTTGGTTTTAAACTTACATCAAGAGAAGCAAATTTTGGTGATTTTGGAGCTGAAGAGTTTATGAACAACTTCATGTCAGGTAAACCAGACTACACAACGCCACCACATGATTTAAACTACCCAGATGCAAGAAACTTTTTTCAAACTAAACTTAAATATGAAGTTCCAGTATTTACAGGATTTAAAATAAGTAGTTATGAAAAAATTATGAAAGAGATGAGTAAAATCAAAAGACTAGATAAGCAACAAGTTGTAAATGAAAAGATCTATCAGGTTAGAAAAAGTTTCTATGATATGGCACTATTAAATAAATCTATAAAAAATCTAAATACAATTTTAAAAAATATAAACACACTACAAAATATAACACAAAGTATGATAGATGTTGGTTATGCAAAAAAAGTAGATTTATTAGAAGTAAAGGCAAAAAAAGGAAATGTTGAGAGATTGATATTTCAGATGAAAGCAAATAAAAAACTTCTTTACCAATATATAAGTTTTTTGCTAAATAGACACATAACAGTTATAAAAGCTCCATCTCAAAATGTTCCTATGCCTATCCTTAATGATGAAGATATTTTAAACTCAAACATAGATATACAAAAAGCATCAGCAGGTCTAAAAGTTAGAAAAAACATGCTTAAAGTATCAAAATCATCTTACTACCCAATGGTTGGTGCTTTTGCTGAAGTTGCAACAGCAGATGACACATTTTTAGGTGATGCAGATGACCATAAATCATATACAGTTGGTGCTAGACTTACTTGGAATATCTTTAATGGTGGTGTAGATAGTGCAAAAATCGAAGAATCAAAGATTGAAAAATTGAAAATTCAAACTCAAATCCAACTTGCAAAAAAAGGGATAGCACTAAAAATCTCCAAAATAAGAACACAAATAGAAACATTTGATGCACAGATAGAATCTTTGGATAAAGAACTAGCATTAGCAAATGAGATCTATGCCAATTACGAGGGAAGATATAGAGAAAAACTTGCTTCTATGAGTGATGTAATCATAAAACAATCGGAGCAGATTGAAAAAATATTACAACTACAAATAACACACAACAAACGAAATGAAAGAATTTTCGCACTTGAAAAACTAGCAAATGGAGAAAACGAATAATGAAAAAGTTACTAATACTACTAGCACTAGGTGTTTCGCTGATAGCTGAAACCATAACACTCTCAGGAAGTGTAATCTCAGATAACCAAAAGATGATAACAAGTCGTTTTATGGGTTTTGTTACACAGGTAAATGTATCAGAAGGTGATTATGTTAAAAAAGGTCAAATTTTATATACAATTGATTCAAGAGAGATAGATTCTGCAAAAAGACAAGCAGAATTATCACTTCAAATGTATCAAAATCAATACAACAATGTAGAACTAAACCTTATGAGATATAGAAGACTGCTAGAAAAAGATATGGTAGCAAAATATGAGGTTGAAAACTTAGAGTTAGCAGAAAAGAACATGAAAGATATGATTAACATTGCAAAAGCCAGACTAAATGAAGTACAAAATCAATACCGTTACTTAAATATCAAAGCACCAAACAATGGTGTTATTGTTGCTAAAAACATAAAAGTTGGAGAGATGGCTATGCCAGGTATGCCTGCGATTATTTTATCTGACTTAACAAACCTTAAAATTTCAGCTGAAATCTCTGAAAGCAATTTAAAATTTATCAAGCATGGAACAAAAGTAATAGTAAAAATACCATCTTTAGATATAAAAACTATTGGTAAAGTTAGTGCTATCATCCCAAGTTCAAACCCTATGACACATACATTTAAGATAAAAGTTTCATTTAAAAGTAATAATGTTTCTGTTTATCCTGGCATGTATGCAACCGTAGCTCTAAAGGTTAATTAATTATGAAAGATAAAGATTTATCACACATTAAGGTCACTGACTATGCTGGTAAATTGGCAAAAAGTTTTCTGTATAGTCCACTTACAGCAGTTTTAGCCATCTTTTTACTAGCTATTGGTTATCTATCCTTAGAAATTATGCCAAGGGAGGAAGATCCACAAATAGCCATTAGTGGTGGTAGTATCATCATCCCTGCACCTGGATTGAAACCTAAAGAGATTGAAAAAATCATAGTTGAACCCCTCGAAGATAAACTAAGAGAGATTAAGGGGATTGAGCATATTTATTCTATGAGTATGAATAATGTTGCTGTTGTAAATGTTATGTACTTCATAGGTCAAAATAGAGAGATCTCAAACCTAAAACTATACGATAAAGTTATGCAGAACATGGATAAAATGCCAAAAAACATTATGCAACCACTTATAAAACCGTTTGATATAGATATAGACATCCCTATCATGAATATAGCATTTTATCAAAAAGACAACTCTATTAAATATATAAATTTCTTAGCAACAGTTGAAAATCTTAAAAAAGAGATTTCTCAGCTAAACAGTGTATCTAAAACTCAACTCAAAGGTGAACACAAAGAACAATACAATGTAGAAGTTGATTTGGGAAAACTAAAAGGTTATCATCTTTCACTTGGTCAAATTGTAAATGGTATAAAATCTATCGCTATCAGAGTACCCAATGTTGATACAAATACAAAAGATAATAAACTTGTAGTTTTTGGTATAAAAAATGCGATAGAATCTATAAAAGATGTTCAAAACATCATGGTTGCACAATATATGGGAAGTCCTATCTATCTAAAAGATGTGGCAACTGTTACAGATGGGATTGATACACAGAACAAAAAAAGTGCTAGTATCATTTTAAAAAATGGGCAGAAATATGAACAAATTTCACTTGCAGTTTCAAAATTAGCTGGTACAAATGCTGTATTTGTTGCTGATGATGTAAAAAAACTTTTAGAAACCAATAGAGAGTTCCTAGATAAAGCAGGCATAGGATATACAATCACAAGAGATTATGGTGTTAGAGCAGATGATGCAGTAAATGAGTTGGTTCATCACCTAGTTATTACCATAGCAATTATTGCTGTTATGCTTGTTTTCTTCCTTGGTTGGAAAGAATCTATCATCGTTACTTTTACAGTTCCTGCAATTTTAGCAGCAACTTTATTTGTAGCATTTATGAGTGATCAAACCATAAACAGAATTACATTATTTGCATTCTTGCTATCTTTAGGATTACTTGTTGATGCTGCTATCATTGTTATTGAAAATATCCATAGACACCTACACGATCATGAGAGTGAACATCAAGATATGGATACCCTTGTTATAAAAGCGACAGACGAAATTGGTGCGCCAACAAATGTCGCAACACTAGCTATTATTTTAACAATGGTACCTATGGCATTTGTTGGTGGTATGATGGGTGAATTTATGAAACCTATACCACTAAATGTACCGGTTGCTCTTTTGGCTTCACTATTTGTAGCATATATATTTACACCATACCTAAGTAAAAAACTATTAAAAAGGAAGAATGACGGTGTGCATCATCATAAAATCAAAGAGGGAGGAGAAAAATAATGCCACACAATAAACATCAAGGTAAAAAGTTTGAAAACTTTGTATATGCTACCTTAGACAAACCATTTAAAAAAATCTTAGTTATTGTTTTAGTATTTGCATCACTGTTTGGTTCAGTTATGATGTTCCCGACAAAAACAGTTTTGGCAAAAATGCTCCCTGGAAAAAGTACAAATACATACACAGTTTATATTGATACACCATCTGGAAGTTCTGTAACTCAAACCAAAGAGGTAACTCAGTGTGTAACAAACATCTTACAAAAAGAAAAAGCCGTTACAGATTTAGAAGTCTTTTTAGGTCAAGGTTCACCTCTTGATTATGCTGGTCTTGTAAAAGGGAGTGGTATGAAAATGGGCGAACAATATGCTGAAGTTGTTGTCAATCTTACAGACAAACACCATAGAGAGGAAAAATCTTTTAACATGGTGCAAAGACTTCGTCCAATTATCCAAAACACTTGTAAACCAATAGTTGCTGGTACAAGTATCAAGATGATAGAGATGCCAGCAGGTCCTCCGACATTAGCTTCCATAGTTGTTGAAGTTTATGGAAAAGATAACTCAAAAGTTATAGCATTATCTCACCAAGTAGCTTCCATACTTAAAAACACTAAAGATTTAGTAGATGTTGATATTATGGCCGATGAAACATATACAAAATATGAATTAGTACCTATAAAAGAGAAAATAAGCAGAAGTGGTCTAAGTGTTGATCAGATAAATAAGATACTTTATCTAGCTTTTAAAGGGATGGGTGTTGCTGTTAAAAACACTATTGTACTAAATGATCAAACACCTATTTATGTGTCACTCAGCAAAAACAGCAAAACACTAGATTCAAATACCAAAGATACACTTAGAGCTAAACTAAGTTCATTAAGTCTTATGAATAAAAAAGGGATGATGGTTCCACTTACAGAAGTAATAAATATAAAAGAAACACCATCAAACCCTATGATTTACCATAAAGATTTAAAAACAATGGTAAATGTTATAGCTGAGACAAATATGGTTTCTCAGGTTTATCCACTACTTGATGCAAGAGAAAAAATGATTGAATATTTTTCAAAAGATTACAAAGTCTCAAAAGTTCCTGGTATCACAACATATATGTTTGATTTAAACCTTATAGATAAAAAAACAGGGGATAAATACCTGCTTAGATGGGATGGGGAGATGAAAGTAACACTTGATACTTTTAGAGATCTAGGTGGAGCTTTTATCGCTGCACTTATCTTAATCTTTTTATTATTGGTGATTTATTACAAATCTTTTGCTATCAGTGGGATTATACTTGGTGGAAGTTTTCTATCTATCATAGGTGTTATAGTTGGACATTGGGTTGCTGACTTAGTGACAACTGAGACATTTTTCCTAACTTCAACATCACTCATAGGATTTATAGCTCTCATGGGAATCAGCTCAAGAAACTCCCTACTGCTTATAGATTTTGCAAAAGGTCTTATAGAGAAAAAAGGGATAGAAAAAAGAAGAGCCATAGCCATTGCAAGTGCAACAAGAGCCAAACCTATCATATTAACAGCTATTGCTATCATACTTGGTTCTGCACTACTTGCAAGTGACCCTATATTTGGTGGACTTGGTGTTGCACTTATCTCTGGAACTGTAGCAGCTGTGATAGTATCACTAATCTTCATCCCAGTTCTTATGGACAATACGAAAGCTATATAACCAAAATGTTACAATGAGATTTAATTCTCATTGTAAATTTAAACTAAGTGCCTATCCAAGTCTCTTTTTTTTGAAAATCAAAAGTGTTTTATCTTCTGTATCATAAAGTGAGAAAGTTTGTTTATCTATAAGTTTCAAGCCACTAAGCTTTTGAAATGTTTTTATCTTATGAAAATATTGAACAATAGTATCTTGATATTTAGTATATCTGCCATCACTCTCTTTTGCAAAAAGGGTAAACTTGGTATGAAGTTCATCATTGGAAAACACAGCATCGACACTTAAAAACTCATCTTCATTTTCACTGCTCATAGTGCCTTCTGCAACATCACTAAAACCATAAAGTGTATTTATATCTGCTATAAAAATACCATCATCATTTAGTCTTTGTGCCACAGCTTCTAAAAACTCAAGAAGTGTTTTTTTATCCATAAAGTTAAGCACATCAAAAATACTTACAATAGCATCATATTTACCCTCAACTTTTGTCATATCAACACATTCAGCATCAAGCCCACATGCCAAACACTCATCAACCATCACACGACTAAGGTCTATCCCTTTACATTTTACACCATCGCTTATCATCCTCTGCATAAAACCACCACGGCCACAACCAACATCAAGAAGAGTTTTTACATTTTTATCATCCAACTCTGAGCGATACAAATCATAAAGTGCTTCTGTTGCTTCTTCTATCCCTAAAAGATGTTCGGCTTTTGCATAAAGGTCTAAGTTTGTCATCTAGTTTTTTTGCTCTGCTTTTATAACTTCATTAATCTTTTCATATATATCTAAAACTTCATCTTTTTTGGCTATATAAGAGTTTTTATTTGCTATAAGATAAGTTGAACTTGTCATAATATCTTCTACAACTTCCAAACCATTTTGTTTCATAGTTGTACCAGTCTCTACAATATCAACTATCATATCTGCTAGACCGATAAGTGGTGCTAACTCTATTGACCCATAAAGCTTGATAATCTCAACACTAACAGCTCTCTCTTCAAAATATCTCTTAGTGATATTTACCATCTTTGAAGCAACTTTTAACTCAGGCTTGTTGAGGTCTAGTTTTTCACCCTTTCTCATCCCAATAGCTACTTTACAAACACCTCTTTTTAAATCTAAAAGTCTTATAACATCAAGACCTTGTTCCTCTAAAGTATCAAGCCCAACTACACCAATATCTGCTGCTTGATGATAAACATAAGTAGCTACATCTTGGTTTCTTACAAGTAAAAAACGAAACTTTGGAGTTTCTAAAATCAGTTTTCTATCATCAAATTTAAAACTATCACCAAATATTGTCTCAAAAATTTCAAGTGTCTCTTTTGCTATACGACCTTTTGGAAGTGCAACTGTTAGCATAAATCAGCCTTTTTTATTATCTTTTTCATCCCGTTAAATATGAGATTTTTATCTATCTTGGCATGTGGAAACAGCTTTGCAAATTTATCTGCATCTCCACCTGTCAAAAATATCTCCATATCATGCCTCATAACTTCACTAAAAAATGTTTTTAGGTAACCGTAACTTATAGCATCTTGGGAATTTTTCGGCATTATATCGAAGTTTAACTCAAAGTTAAATGAGTAATCAAGAACAGATGAGATATTTTTGTAAGTTTGTTCCATAGCCCTAATACCAGGGTAGATAAAACCACCCTCAAATATACCATCATTTACAACATCAACAGTTACAGCACTACCAGCATCTATGATAATGCCATCACTCACAGCCTCACATGCAAAAATCCTATCAACACCCATAGTCTCATAATAGTTACTCATATCCACATGCCCAGACATATCTACCCAATTAGACAATCCTTCTAAAATCTTCTTGGCATGTGGGTTTACACAAATATAAAAAACTTTTTTGGTTATGGCATGTGGATTAAAAGTTTCTACACTCTCTTTATAGTTTTTATCATCATCTAAAAAATCGTAAGAGGTGTTACCAACATCGCAAAGAAGCATTAGTAGATTTTCCAACTATTTTGCTTAAATGCCTCTTTAGCTTTTGAGCAAAGTGGTGCATCTATAAAAATCACTCTATATTTAAAATTATGATCACAAAAAAGTGTAAATTTTGCATAAATCTCTTCAAATTTATGCACATCTTTCATCAACAACCTACTCTTTTGACTCACAGCAAAAATCGCCCAAAAATAACCATTTGTGTCTGTTGCCTTGTAAATCCTAATTTTATTTCGTATTCCAAGCTCTTTGGGTGCTATCTCTTGCATCTTTTTATAAAGCTTCCCTTTTAAACGAAGCTTATCAACTACCATTTGCATATCTATGTTTTTGCCTTCATATAGTTTTTGAAATTTTAACATAACTTTATGGAAAGATACTTACTATTGCCTCATATGCAACATCCATCATCTTATTAATCTCATCATAACTTATAATGTATGGTGGCATAAAGTAAACCACATGCCCTAAAGGTCTTAGAAGCACTCCGTTTTCTAATCCATACTGATAAACTTTTAACCCTATTCTCTCTTGTGGAGAATAACCTTTCAATTCAACTACACAAATCATCCCTGTTTGTCTAATCTCTTTGACATTTTTTAACTCTTTAAACTTTTGAAGTTTTTTCGACATATATTCTGCCGTAACTCTATTTTTTTCTATAACATCATCATTTTCAAATATATCTAGCGTTGCATTTGCAGCCGCACATGCCAAAGCATTTCCTGTATATGAATGAGAGTGTAAAAATGCTTTGTGTTCGTTATAATCACAATAAAATTTTGCATATATTTCATTAGTTGTTAAAACCACCGAAAGTGGCAAATACCCACCAGTAAGACCCTTTGAAAGCACTATAAAATCAGGAGTTATTTTAGCTTTTTGACATCCAAACATCTCCCCTGTTCTACCAAAACCAACCATAACTTCATCTGCTATTAGATGAATATTATATCTACTACATATTTCACGAACCAAAACTAAATATTCCTCGTGATACATATGCATATATCCAGCACCTTGAATGAGTGGCTCAACTATGATTGCACTTATCTCATCTGCCCTGCTTTTACACAACTCTTCAAACTCACATGCCGCAACTCTAGCAGATTCTATGCTCATATCTTTTGGCACAACTGTTTGAATAGTTTGAAGTAAAAGTGGTTTGTAGGTATCTTTATAAAGTTCGACATCACCAACACTCAAAGCACCTATTGTCTCACCATGATAAGAGTTTGTAAGTGAAACAAAAATAGTCTTTTTCTTATCTCCATCATTTAAATGAGCATGATAACTCATCTTGAGTGCCACTTCCACAGCACTTGAACCATTCTCAGAATAAAAACATTTATTTAGTCCCTCAGGAGTAAGTTTTACAAGCCTCTCTGATAGTCTAACAACTTGTTCATGAGTAAAACCTGCTAAAATCACATGCTCAAGGGTATCTAGTTGCTCTTTTATTTTAGAGTTTATATAACTGTTTGTATGACCAAACATATTTACCCACCAGCTACTTATGGCATCTATGTATTTATTACCATCAAAATCTTCTATATAAACACCATGAGCCTTTTTTATAGGTATAAGTGGAAGCTTCTCATGATCTTTCATCTGAGTACACGGATGCCATAACACACCAAGGTCTCTATTTTTCAATTTTTTATTATTCATGCTAAAATTATACCTTTAGTACCACTCTTTATCAAGCTTAAAGGCGAATTTACCTAAAATGACGAAAATATTAACAAGGTGCTTATTAAATGATTACATGGATGCAGAGACATAAAAAATATCTCATAATTACAATTTGGATTTCCACTATTGCTTTTGTTGGAGCTGGTTTCGTTGGTTGGGGTCAGTATAGTTATGGAGATAAAGCTGGAGCAGTTGCTAAAGTTGGAGATATTGAAATATCAGGAGGGGAGTTGCAAAAAAGCTATTCAAGCCTATATGCTCAATATTCACAGATGTTTCAGGGTAACTTTGATGAGGAAAAAGCTAAACAATTTGGTCTTCAAAGACAAGCATTAGCACAGTTAACAAATCAAGCACTGATACTTAATCTTGCAAAATCATACGATCTTGAAATTGGTGATGACGAACTTTTAACATCTATTCAATCACAAAAATACTTTTATAAAGATGGCATTTTTGATAAAGATATATACAAAAAAGTGCTATCAAGAAACAATATGAGTATTCAAGATTACGAAAAAGAGTTAAGAAAAGAACTTCTTATCCAAAAAACTCTTAAACTTCTTCCTGTTAAAGTAAACGATAACGAGGGAAAAATCATCCCAACTATCATGAACATAGCAGATAAAATTAACTATAAAGTATTAAACGATAGTAAAATTTCCATAGATACTTCTGATAAATTTTTAAAACCTTATTGGGAAACTACTAAAGAAAATTTTATGAAAGAAACAAGCTACAAAGTTAAAGTCATCAAACAAGAAAAAATTTCTAAAACATATGATGAAGATAAAATAAAAGAGAGATACACTCAAAACAAAACTCACTTTAAAGGTAAAGATGGGAAAATACTGCCTTTGGAAAAAGCCAGAGAAGCAGTTATCTCTGAGTTAAATAAAAAAGCCACTAAAGATAAAGCTCTTAGAACATACATAGCTTACAAAAAAGGGAAACTCTCTCCTGATGTTAAAACTTCTATTCAAACTATCTCTAAATCAAACAACCCTTATTCCAAAGAGGTGTTTGAAAAAGTTTCTAAGTTAAGGTTAACTTCTCCATTTCTAAAACCAATATTAGTAGATGGAAACTATTTTACTTTTGAACTCATAAAAATCAATCCATCAACAACAAAATCATATGAAGAAGCAAAAAAAGATGTATTGCCTTTGTATTTACAAGAACAAAAACAAATAAAGTTACTAAAATTAGCAAAAAATTCTTTAGCAACATTCAGTGGAATAACAACTGACTTTATCACAAACAGTGATGCTGTAAAACTATCAAACATGGATGTGATGGATGCTAACCAATTTTTGATAAAATTATTTTCTCAACAGAAAAAAAGAGGTTACATAGTTTTAGATAATGGAAATGTTGTTTTATACAATATTTTGGAACAAAAGTTGCTTACCAATAAAAAGAAAAAAGATGATTCTATAATCAAAATAAAAAGCGCTTTGTTTAATGAGGGTTTGATAAAAACACTAAAAAACAAATACAAAACAGAGATATTTATCAAAGGACTTTAAATTGGGTAAAACTGTCTTAGCCATAGATATTGGTTCAACAAAAATATGCGCAATCACTGCTCAGGTAGGGGATGATGGTTCTATCTCTATTACTGGGGCTGGGACAACAAAAGCTCAAGGTCTTAAAAAAGGTAGTATCACAAATATTGAATTAGCTTCCAAATCCATAAAAATCGCTGTTTCTGATGCAAAAAGAGTCTCTGGTAGTGATATTAAAACTGCTATTGTTTCAATTTCTGGTGCATATACAAAAAGTTTAAACTCTAACGGTATTGTAAATATCCCAAACAAAGAGATAAATTTTAAAGAGATAGAAAGAGTTATGCACACCTCTTTGTATAACGCAAACATCCCAAATGAATATGAAGTTCTTCATGCTTTACCATTTAACTTTAAAGTTGACGATCAAGATTTTATAGAAGACCCATTAGGAATGAATGCTTCAAGACTTGAAGTTGAAACGCACATAATAACTACTCAAAAATCAAATCTTAACAACCTTAAAAAAGCAGTTCGTGGAGCTGGAATTGAAGTAGAAGGTGTAGTTTTAAGTGCTTATGCCTCCTCTATTGCGGTACTAAACGAAGATGAAAAAGAACTTGGTGTCGCAGTTATAGATATGGGTGGAAATACCAGCAATATAACTATACATTCTGGTAATTCTATCCGTTATAATGACTTTCTAGGTGTTGGTTCAAACCATGTTACAAGCGATTTATCAATGGCACTACATACTCCATTAAACATTGCAGACTCTGTAAAACTAAATTATGGTTCGCTACTTACACCAACTAACGATCTTATAGAACTTCCTATAATTGGTGATGAAAATACAACTCACGAGGTATCTCTTGAAGTTGTTCACAATGTAATCTTTGCAAGGGTTGAGGAAACTCTCATGATACTTGCTCAGTTTATAGAAAACAGTGGTTTAAAAGACCAAATTGGTGCTGGTGTAGTTTTAACTGGTGGTTTTTCAAGGATGGAAGGCATAAGAGATTTAGCAGTTGCGACCTTTGGATCAGTACCTGTTCGTCTAGCTCGTCCAAAAGAGATGGATGGACTCTTTGATAATCTAAGAGGAGCAGAATACTCAACTGCTATTGGTTTGATTATGTATGCTGCATCATCATTTACACAATACGAGATTGATGTAAACAAAAAAGTAAGACATGCAAATGAAAACCCTATGGTAAGTAGTGTAGATTTTAAAGCAGAAGAAAGTATCCCTGTTGTTCCATCGCAAGAACAAGGACAAGAAGAAGAAAAGATGATAACCCTACCATCTAAAAAAGAGAAAAAAAGTGATGAGGCTGGTAGTTTTAATAAATTTTGGAACTGGGCAACACAGTTATTTTAAAGGAGTGAGATAATGGATGCATTTATAGTAGAAGAAGCACAAACACTAAATGGAGCAAGGATTATTGCTGTTGGTGTTGGTGGTGGTGGTGGCAATATGATTGGCCACATGATAAATGAAGGTGTAACTGGTATTGAGATGATGCTCATAAATACAGATGCTCAAGTTTTAAGTGAAACTAGTGCAGCTTCTAAAATTCAAATTGGTACAAAACTTACAAAAGGTTTGGGTGCTGGTATGAAACCATCTATCGGCAAAGACTCTGCCTTAGAAAATTATGATGATATTAGAGATGCCCTAGAAGGTGCTGATATTGTTTTCATCTCTGCTGGTCTTGGTGGTGGTACTGGTACAGGTGCTGCTCCTATCATAGCTCAAATCGCAAAAGAAGTTGGTGCTTTAACTATATCTATAGTTACAAAACCTTTTGCTTTTGAAGGTAAAAAAAGATTAAAATTAGCAGAAGAAGGCCTTGAAGAACTTAAAAAGGAGAGTGATTCAATCGTGGTAATTCCAAACGATAAACTTCTTTCCATCATAGATAGAAAACTTGGTATGAAAGAAAGTTTCAAGATAGTTGACAGTGTTTTAGCTCAAGCTGTTAGTGGAACTTCTGGTGTTATACTATCAAGTGGAGAAAACGATATCAACCTTGACTTTGCCGATTTACAAACTGTTATGAGTCATAAAGGTATGGCACTTATGGGTGTTGGTGAACATGAAGGTGAAAATGCAGCATATGAAGCTATTAAAACTGCTATAGAATCTCCTTTACTTGATAATATGTCCATAAATGGAGCGATGGGTGTTTTAGTACACTTTAGTATGCATCCTGACTTTCCTATGATGGAATTAGCTGAAGCAATGGATGTTGTACACGAAAGCGCTCATGAAGATGCAGAAGTTATTTGGGGAACATCAACAGATAATTCTATGCCTGAAAATTACATAAAAATAACTATTGTAGCTACAGGTTTTGAAAAAGATTTAACAAACAATGAAGACTTTGTAAGTGAAACACCAATTTCACAAACAACAACAAAAATTCGTCCAAGAATTGTTGTAGGTGGTGACTTTAACAGTGACTATCTTGACATTCCAGCATATATGAGACAACAACAAGACTAAATCATAAAAGAAGTTCAAATACACTCCTTTGAACTTCTTGACAAATGTTATAAGAATAATCATAGAATTTCTTGTGTATAATACATCTCTAAAATCCTAAATAAAAAGACTAACAATATGAAAAAAATATTTTTACCACTAAGCATTATCGCACTATCATTTCAACTCTCTTTTTGTGCTACACCGAAGTTAGATACACAGGAATTTCCAAAAACTGAGATGAAAAAACAAAAAATCGAGATAACAAAACTAATGGCAAAAGAACTTGCAAAAGGTCTGCCAAAAAAAGTTGATAACTATACAATGTTAAAAAGCATCACAGGCAAAGGATCGACACTAATTTATACTTTTGAGATAAATACAGGTGTTAAAAAAGATGAAACAGTCATAAAAGAGGATCACTCAAGAATGAAAAAAGCTGTTACAAAAGGGGTTTGTAGCACTTCTTATAAACTTCTTACTGCTGGTATAAATACAACATATATTTACAAAAGTGCTTCAACTAAAAAAACACTTTTTGTCTTTAAAATAGATAAGACAAAATGTATAGGTTTAAAATAGGTCTATTTTTGTCGCTTCAAAGTATTATAAAATCTCAAGATTTTTTTTCAACTTTAACAGATACACAGATAGAACTCCTTTCCTCTATATCCACCATACAAACATATAACAAAAATTATATATTGTATTATGAACAAAAATATTCTACCGAACTTTTATTTTTAGCAGATGGATTAGCAAAAGCATATAAAATAGACAAACATAACAATGAAATATTTTTATATTACATATATAAAAACTCCCTTATATCTGAAATATCAACTATAAATGAAAAAGGTATATACTCTTTTTCAAATATTGAACTTATTGAAAAATCCCAAATTTTAAAAATAGATTATAAGAAATTTAATGAGATGTTTTTAGAAAAACACATCTTATGTAAATCTTTTACAAATGAGATTATAAAACACTCTTTAGAGTTACAATCACTGATAAATAGAGAATTTATCTTTGATTCTGTCTCTAAAGTTGCAAAAATGATCCAATCAGATTTAAAAATGTTTAATTCACTTAAAAGGCATGATATTTCACTGATATTACATATACAACCAGCAACTCTCTCCCGTGTACTAAATAGACTAAAAAGAAATAAAATTATAGATATAATACAGGGTAAAGTTGTTATTTTAGACAGTGTTGCTTTAGCTGAAATCTACAAAGGATAACCGTGAATAAAATCAAATTTATAATTATAATTATATTTCTTTGCTCCGTATCTTTAATTATACTATCAAGTTCAATTAATCAAAGCCATCAACTAAACAATAAATTTTTAGATACTGTTAATAAACAAAAAGCCTTTACACAAGAAATATCAAAAAATATTTTTTATATATACAGAAATAAAGAAATTTCAGCCTCCCAACTAAATAATTTAATAAAAAAATTTATAAAAAATATAAATACTAATAAGCAACTAGAAAATGATTTAAAATCTGATAATATAAAAGAACAAAATAAAAAAATTATACTTTTATGGAATGATTTTTATCTAAAAGTACAAAAGTTTAGAAATCTAAATAAAATTTCAACTGCATATTCAAATATTATTTTAGAAAAAATAGTTAAAGATATATACAATCTCAATTTAAAGCTTATTGTTGAATTTGACAAACTCATAGAAATAAGACAAAAAGAGTTTCAAGAGAGCATAAAAACTAAAAAAACAATTCAGTATTTGCTATATATACTAATCTTATTACTGCTGATATATCTGTTTACACAACTAAAAACAACCATCTCTTTTATACAAAAATTCTTAAATACTTCAAAAAATATCATAACAAACTCAACTATAAAAGAATTAAAACCGATAGAGTTACATAGCACCTCCAATGATGTACTACAAGCAACAAATAATTTCAATTTTTTAGTACAAGAAATCAATAACTCCATTGAAAATTCATCTAAATCTATGCAACACTCATATGATTCTATCGAACTTATAGAAAAAAATATTGAACAACTTTTAGAACTATTTTACGAAATGCAAGAAGATGAAAAGTTTGACAAAGAGATGACAAAAAAAGAAGATATTCTCATACAATCGCTAGAAGAATTAACTAAATCTAGCAAAAAACTCCAAGATTTAAAAACAGATTTGGATAATCTAATCTCATAAGTAAGTATCTATCCAAAAAGCCTTAAATTTTAAAATTAACTCTAAAATTTGACCTTAGTCAAATCATCAGAGTAAATAATGTAATATTATTATGCATTATTTGGGTATAACTTTCGCTCAAATAGATTTTAAGGAGAAGAAAATGAGTAAAACATTCAATAAGCTTACTTCACTTGTTTTAGGTACTGCACTTTCTGCAACAGTTGCATCTGCTGCTGGTGGTGAATTACAAAAGATAATGAAGGCAAGAGGCTTAAGTGAAACTGATATAATTCGTGCTGCTAAAACTTATACACCAAGTGGTGGTAGAGATGAATTTATGGTATTTAGTTCTGGTGGACAATCTGGACAAATGATGGTATATGGTGTTCCATCTATGAAAATCTTAAAATACATCGCTGTATTTACACCTGAGCCATGGCAAGGTTATGGATTTGATGAAGAGAGTAAAAAGGTTTTAAGACAAGGTAATGTTCGTGGTCGTGAAA
>JAMOQK010000002.1 GCA_027064045.1 Sulfurimonas sp.
AAACAAAAAGAGAGCTCTATAAAATGGATCATCATGAAAAATATTTGATATTTCTTTATATAAAGTTGTAAATTTTTGAGTTGCATTCTGAACTATTTTTTTATTTCGATGCTGTTTAGGCGATTTTATGATTGGAACTTCTGATATTACTTTATTTTCATAAGCATATGTGAGTATTGGTTTTAATATTTGAATTAAAACTTTTTTGATGCTTCTTGGGCTGCATCCATTGAGTGTCTGTTTTGAGTGACCTTGCTTTTCCATTGATTTTCGTAATGCATCTATATCAACTTGGCGGATAAGTCTTATTTTTTTATTTCCTATACCATTTTTACAATAAAGATTATAAGTGTCCTGTCGATTTTTTGTCCAAGCTGAATTTTCACATGCTAGCTTAAAATAAATTTCATAAAATTAATGCCTTCATTTACTTCTTTATTTTTTTCAAGCATAAGTTGAGCTTTTACGTTGGAAATTCTAGTTCTTTTATCCCACTGCTTTTTTGAATAGTCCAAAACTTTTTGTTTTGATTTTCCGTTGAACTTAAAATTGAGATAAAATTCAGTACAATCGCCATTCGATTTTATACCTGTTTCTATTTTTTGTGTAAATTGTTTTCTATCAACGGCCATTTGATACCTTTATTCTATGAAAGTATAGGACATACTTTGGGACATACTTTTAATAGAAACATTATACACTGAAAAGAATTAATAAAAAAGCATGAGTGCCTATATAAAGGCTTTTAAGAACTGAAAGGAACTCTAAGAAAAGATATTGATTATGCTTGCGGTACCAGCGGTCACATGTTCGAATCATGTCGGGCGCACCATACTTTTACAACAAATAATGAGTTGAGATTAGAATTGGCGTTCAAACTTGACATTTATAACTCCAAAGTGCTAAAATTACGACATTGAAAAGATGTACTATTTTATCTTACACACTTTCCCCCTGCAAAAATCCAAAAATATTAAGGCAGTTACTATATGAGTGAAAACAATTCTCAACAACCACAGCGTAAAAATTCAAGAAACACAAACAACAACAAATCAAACAACAAACATCGAACTCATACACCTGTTAAAGGAACTAGTATTGATGAACTTCGTGCTAAAAGTATCGAAGAGTTAATCAATATCGCCACAGAGTTAAATGTTGAACATCCAAACGAATTAAAAAGACAAGATGTAATCTTTGAGATACTAAAAGCCCAAACTGCTCAAGGTGGTTTTATCCTTTTTAGTGGTATCTTAGAAATTATGCAAGATGGTTACGGTTTTATCCGTTCTATAGATAAAAGTTTCAATGAATCTATAAATGATGCCTATGTTTCAAATACACAGATAAAAAGATTTGCTCTTAGAAATGGAGATGTGGTGACTGGTCAAGTTCGCCCACCAAAAGATCAAGAGAGATACTATGCACTAATCAAGATAGAAGCAGTAAATTCACTTCCACCAGAAGAGAGTAAAAAAAGACCACTTTTTGAAAATCTTACACCACTTTATGCAACTGAACAAATAAAATTAGAATACCGTGAAAAAGGTCTTACTGGTCGAATGATGGATCTTTTCTCTCCTATTGGAAAAGGTCAAAGGGGACTTATAGTTGCACCTCCAAGAAGTGGTAAAACTGAACTTTTAAAAGAGATTGCTCATGGAATAAGTGCAAATCATCCTGAGATAGATTTAATGGTTTTACTTGTTGATGAAAGACCTGAAGAGGTTACAGATATGGAAAGAAGCGTAAAAGGTGAAGTTTATTCTTCAACTTTTGATATGCCTGCAAAAAACCATGTTAAAGTTGCTGAAATGGTTATAGAAAAAGCAAAAAGACGCGTTGAAATTGGTCGAGATGTTGTTATACTTCTTGATTCTATCACCCGTTTAGCTCGTGCTTACAACACTGTAACTCCATCAAGTGGTAAAGTTTTAAGTGGTGGTGTTGATGCAAATGCACTTCACAAACCAAAAAGATTTTTCGGTGCTGCTAGAAATATAGAAAATGGTGGAAGTCTAACCATAATTGCAACTGCACTTGTAGATACTGGAAGCCGTATGGATGAAGTGATTTTTGAAGAGTTTAAAGGTACAGGAAACTCAGAAGTGGTATTGGATAGAAAAATTGCTGATAGACGCATATTCCCAGCTATCGACATCCTTAAATCTGGAACTAGAAAAGATGAACTTCTTATAGGTCCT
The DNA here is from genome assembly GCA_027064045.1 of Sulfurimonas sp. Taxonomy (GTDB): domain Bacteria; phylum Campylobacterota; class Campylobacteria; order Campylobacterales; family Sulfurimonadaceae; genus Sulfurimonas. The sequence continues at coordinate 2,205 of JAMOQK010000002.1, forward strand.
GAAGTATTACAAAAAGTTTTCATCCTTCGCCAGATGTTGCACAAACAAGACAACGAAGTTGAAGCACTTAAATTTATCTATAATACTATGGGTAAAAAAGATACAAATGCAGAGTTTCTTGAGAGTATGAATACAGATAAATAGATAAAAGGAAATTTAGATGAAAGTTGGTGTGTTTGATAGTGGGATTGGTGGTTTAACTGTTGTAAAATCACTCCTGCAACACCAACTCTTTGAAGATATTATCTATTTTGGAGACACAGCCCGTGTTCCTTATGGTATAAAAGATAAAAACACCATCATCCGTTATGCCATAGAAGCGGTTGAATTTTTTAAAAACTTTGAACTTGACCTTATCATTGTAGCTTGTAACACTGTTAGTGCTTATGCACTTGATGAAATGAGAGAAAACTCCACATGCCCGATTATTGGAGTAGTAGAGGCTGGTGTTAAAGCCGCATCAAATGCTATAAAAGATAAAAATACAAACATACTCATACTTGGAACAAAAGCAACCATAAATTCAAAAGCTTATGAAATAGGTCTTGTAGAAAAAGAATTTACCAATCTTCAAGCAAAAGCGACTGGACTTTTTGTACCACTTGTTGAAGAAGAGATTTATGATGGGGCAATATTACAAGAGAGTTTTAAACACTATTTTAAAGATATAAAAACTCCACATGCCATCATCTTAGGCTGCACACATTTTCCACTCATATCCGATGCTTTACAAAACTACTTTGGCAAAGACACAGTTTTGATACACTCTGGAGATGCTATTGTTGAGCAACTTGAATCAGAGTTTACTTTTAATAAAAAATACACAAATCCTAACATAAAGTTTTTTGCCTCAGAAAATCCAGAAGCACTGAGAAGTGTTGCAAAAAAATGGTTAAATAAATAATCTTTTAACACTTAAAATGATAAAATCACTCTACTAAAAATTGGAGTGAATATGAAAGAGTCCCTAGAAGTATTAGCAAGAAAATATCGCCCTTCAAACTTTGATGAACTAATAGGTCAAGACACAATAGCCCAAACTCTTTCACTCGCCCTAGATTCAAACAGACTCTCCCATGCTTACCTATTTTCAGGGCTTCGTGGAAGTGGAAAAACTTCAACAGCTCGTATCTTTGCAAAAGCACTTATCTGTGAAGAGGGGATGAGCCATGAGCCTTGTGGTAAATGTCAAAACTGTATTATGGCACAACAAAATCGCCACATGGACATCATAGAGATGGATGCAGCAAGTTCAAGAAAGATAGATGACATAAGAGATCTCATAGAACAAACCAAGTACAAACCAGCAAGTGCAAGATTTAAAATATTTATCATAGATGAAGTTCACATGCTGACAAAAGAGGCTTTCAATGCCCTACTTAAAACACTTGAAGAACCACCAGAATATGTAAAATTTATCTTAGCAACAACAGACCCACTAAAACTACCAGCAACCATATTAAGCCGTACTCAACATTTTAGATTTAAATCAATAGCTACAAATAAAATCATAGATCATCTAGCTCACATACTACATCTTGAGGGGATAGAGTATGAAACTGCGGCACTTGAGATACTAGCTAGAAGTGGTGGTGGAAGTCTTCGAGACACTTTAACACTGCTTGACCAAGCCATCATCTACTCTAAAAACCATGTAGATGTTTTAACAGTTACAGATATGCTCGGTCTTGTTGATCCAAAATTTATAACAGAACTTTTTAATGCCATTTTTGCAAAAGATTATGCCAAACTTGTAGAATATACAAAAATTTTAGAAGATTATGAGGCTGAAATGGTTGTAGATGAGCTTATAGCTTATCTCAAAGAGAAAATGTATAACCATGATGCACTTTTTTCTACCCTTATTTTAGATAGATTTTTTAGAATATTGAGTGACTCAAAATATCTATTTAGTATAAATGCTGATGGCTCATTTGTTCTATCTCTCATCTTTTTTAAGATGGTTGAAGCACTTCGTATTAAAGAGATTGACCAGATGATAGAGTCGCTTCAAAAAGAGATTCAAAAACCATCAACATCCCCAACGCCATTGCCAACCATAAAAATCCAAACAGCAACACCCGAGCAGATGCCAACACCACAAAAAGTGGAAAAAGAACCAACCCACATGCCAAACCCACATGCCAAAATGTTTAAAGAACTTATAGAAAAGATAAAAGATAGAAACTATGAACTAGGGGAATGTTTTACAAAAAACATAGAGTTTATCTCCTTTGAAAACGACATACTAACTTGGGAAAGTTGTGCTGATGAAGATTGCAAAAAACTACTAAAACATGGCTATGCAGTTATCAAACAACTAACTAGAGAGATTTTTGGTTTTAAGACTACAATAAAGGGCAAACCGTGTTCAAAAACCATTTCCAAACCAAAAGCAGAACCACAAAGTGGCTCGATGGTACAAGAGATGGAAGCTGGTACGGGAAGCTGTGTAACAAACTGCCTAGATGCCGAGGGGACAACAAAAGAGATAGATGGTGCAGACATTTTAAATGAACCCATAGTACAAAGAGCAACAGAACTTTTTGAGGCAACTAAAAGAGTTGTACAATCTAAAGTTTAATAAGTACCTATCCAAAAAGAACACCAATTATCAGCGATAAGAAAACAGTTCTAGTGATAGGCAGATTTTTGAAGAACTAACTGGTTAATTCAAGAAAA
>JAMOQK010000003.1 GCA_027064045.1 Sulfurimonas sp.
CATGCCAAAGAAGTTTTATTTGATTTTTGTAAAAACAAGGCTAAAGAACTTATAGAAAACGACCCAGACTTTGCAAAAGAAAATCTTACTGATGATGAAGAGGAGGCAGCTGAGTTTTTTGGTGTTATTTAGCTAAAAACCTTTGTAAAATAATCATCGCTGAGATAGAGTCTATCCTGCCATCACGGATATACTTTATCTCACCTTTCATCATAGCTTCAGCTTCAAGTGAACTTCCTGCTTCATCTTGAAAAAACAAATCACCCTTAAAGTCAACCAGATTCATAAAATGCTCTATCCGTCTTCTCATCTCATCTTCACTGCTTCCACCAAGAGGAATTCCCACGACTATGGCATCAACTTCCCACTCATCAAGAACTTTTTTAACATCTCTTGAAGCTTGGTTGCGATTTTTCCTCATCACAGCAGGTAATGGAGTTACTATATCCTTATGAGCAGAATATGCAAGACCAATTCTTTTTAATCCTAAATCTACGGCTATGTATTTCAAACTATTTCCCCAAACAAAACGAACCAAACATCTTATCTAACATCTCATCATTGTCAAACGGTCTGGTTATACTTGCCATCTCTTTTATAGCTTCATTTAAATGAAAAGAAAATATCTCTAACTCTTGAGTCTCTAGTGGCATAAGTGCTTCTTGGATATTTGTAAGTGTATTTTGAACTGCTGAGATTTGTCTTTGTGAAATCAACATCATCTCATCACTTGAGTTTGTTGTATCCATTATATTTTTTAAAACTTCCACCAAAGAATCTACATTTTCTTTTGAATTTAACTCCAAATCAAAACCTATCTTGGCATGTGAGAATTTAGATTCTAAATCTATCTTATTTTTTATATAAATTACATCTTTTTCTTTGGCATGTGAGTTGATAAGTGAAACTATCTGTTCATCTTCGCTGTCAAACTCTCTTGAAGCATCAAAAAGTGCTACAACTATATCACTTTGTTCTATCGCCTCTAAACTTCTCTCTATCCCTATCCTCTCTATCTCATCATTTGCTTCTCTTATCCCTGCAGTATCAACTATGCGAATAAGGTGAGTGCCAATTTTTACCTGCTCTTCTATGGTATCTCTAGTTGTTCCTGCTATGTCACTGACTATGGCTCGGTTAAAATTTAAAAGTGCATTTAAAAGGGAACTCTTACCAACATTTGGCTTACCAACTATGGCAACTCTAAATCCCTGCATAAGACCCTCTCTGGCTTTTGATGCTACGAGTGTTGATTTTAAAGAGCTTATGAGTGAATTTAGTTTATCCTCGATACTCCTTAGCAAATCATCAGGTAAATCTTCCTCTGCATAATCAATAGTCACTTCAGAATAAGCTAATATATGGATAATCTCATCACGGATTTTTTCTATATACTCTTTTAGTGAACCTTTCATTTGTGAGGCTAAAATCTTAGCAGCATCCTCACTTTTTGCCTCAATCAATTGTGCAATAGCTTCTGCTTCACTTAAATCTATCCGTCCATTAAAAAAAGCTCTTTTGCTAAACTCACCTGCATTTGCCAACCTGCTTCCACATGCCAAAGTCTCTTTCAAAATACTTTGAGCAACTATAAAACCACCGTGACACTGTATCTCTACAACATCTTCTGCAGTAAAAGAGTAAGGTGCTTTAAAATATATAACTATAGATTCATCTATAAGTTCATTTTTTTGATTATAAATATTACTTAGAGTTGCATAACGGGGAATTAAAGTATCTTTTTTTGTGAGTTTTTTAGCTATCTCCAAAGCCCCATCACCACTTATTCGGATGATTGCTATGGAGCCTATGCCATTAGCTGTTGCAATGGCACTTATGGTATCAGTCATAATTAGTTTGAGTGGTAATCGTTTATGATGATATATTTTAGACCATCACGAGTTGAGCGAATAGCTACATATTTATTTGGATATTTTTCACGAAGTTCTCTTAGTGCTATTTGAATCAGTACACCATCAAGAATCTTAGTTTGCGCTCTTCCATCTCTATCTACATTTTCACAAACATTTACAAGGTATCTTGATACGGACTCCTCTTGATTTTGTAAAAACTCTGCTATCTCAAGGCGAAGTTGCACACCGTATGTGATATTTAACCAGTTAAAAATCATATATGAAAGTGCTTTATATCTGTAACCCTCTTTACCTATAAGCAAAGCAGCATCATCGCCATTAAACTCAACAAGTAAAGTATTTTCATCATAAACACTTACCACTATCTCATCTATATTAAAACATGCATGAGTAAAAAGTGAATTTATCTTTTCTTTTACGATATTTGCCACTTCGTCTATGGATTCTGCATCCTGTTCATCTTCATCATAATCAGCGGTATAATCCAAGCCACTTGCCAAATCTTCATCTTCTTCATCGTCTTGATCACTCACAAAAGACTCTGGCATAATTGTGTCATTTAATATAGCCTGAGGAGCTTCTTGCTGTTGTGGTTGTTCCTTTTGTGGAGTTGTTTTCTTTTGAACAACTACCTCTTTTTGTTCAACTACAGGCTCCTCTTGTGCTACAATTTTTTTAGAATCTATAGTTGCAACTATGATAGCTGTCTTTTTAAATAATCCTAAAAAACCATTACTAGGATGTTGCACGACTTCTATAGCTAATTCTGTTACAGAACACTTTAGAGTTAAAGCAGCATCTTGATACGCTTTTTCTAATGTAATTGCTTCAATCTTAATCATTTTTTACTTCCAGAATTCTCTTTTTTAGCCTCATTTCTTTCTATAGCGGCTTGTGCATCTTTTTGGTTAGCAAATTGTTGATTAACAATAAACTGCTGAAGAATTGAGAAAAGGTTGTTTACAAACCAGTAAAGAACTAAACCTGATGGGAAATTCAAAAAGAAAAATGTAAAAATAACTGGAAGATATTTCATAATTTTTTCTTGCATTGGGTCTGTAAAATTATTTGGTGTCATTCTTTGTTGTAAAAACATTGAAGCACCCATTAAAATCGGTAAAATATAGTACTGATCCATACGAGACAGGTCATTTACCCACAACAACCACGGCGCTCCTTGAAGCTCAACAGAGTTAAGAAGCAAACGATAAATCGCATAAAATACTGGGATTTGTAAAACCATAGGCAAACATCCACCAAGTGGATTTGCCTTATGTTTTTTATAAAGTTCCATAGTCGCTGAGTTTATTCGTTGTGGATCACCTTTATACTTCTCTTTAATCTCTTTAAGTTTAGGAGAAAGCTCTTTGATTTTTTGCATAGACATCATACCTTTGTATGTCAAAGGGTATAAAACAGCTCTTATAACTAAAGTCAATGCAATGATAGCCCAACCCCAGTTACCAAAAATTCCATACAACCATGAAAGAAGCTTAAACATTGGTTTTGCTGCAAATGTAAACCAACCATATTCTATAACATGTGTTAAAATTGGATCTATATTTTTAAGAGTATTGTACTCTTTTGGACCTATATATCCATGTAGCTTCATATTTTGAGTTCCCTCAAAATATGCAACTGGATTTTCATCCACACCACTGTCTATAATAATATTTTCATCTTTCTTAAATCCATACATAACAATAGCAGTGTATTGATCAAAAGAAGCTAACACACTAACATCACTAAAGACCTTTCTACTATCAGCATCACCATCTTCAATCATAGTAAGAATCTCATCACCAGTATAAACCATAACGCCAACAGCACTCATCATCTGTTCTTTAGTGTTTACTTTTGGTCTATCACCAAGATATATAAAATATTTTTTATCTTGAGAAAGTGACATTGCTATATCATAGTGACCATCAGGATAAAAAGTCAATTTCTTTTGAAGAGTCAATGATGACAACTTTTGCGTTAATGTAATAGTTTTTGGTGAATTATCTAAAGTAACACTTGAAACTGAAGCAGTATATGGTACCTGCATAGCCTCATTATTTAAAGCTTCATCACCAAATCTTACAAAAAGTGGTTTAGTGCTTTTTTCTTGTATGAGTTGAGCATGAGTTCCATCTTTGTTATTAAATTTCTCTTGCAACAACTCTTTAGAACTGATACGACCTAAAGTATCTATCTTCATAATATAATCTTTACCAGTTATGGTTACTATATCATTTGAAGAAGTTTTTACACCTTTTACTGGTGTTGCAAAACTAACCTCTTTTTCTTTAGTTTGAACAACTGGTGTTGCATCTTTTAGAGCTTCAGTTTTATTTAAAACTTCTGCTTGATCTTGCTCCACTGGTGGAAAAATTGCTGTATAAGCTACGAAAAAAACGATAGACAATGCCACGGCGAACATTAATCTTTGATTTGATGTCATTTTATCTAACACGACTTACCTTTATATGAAAAATTTTTTATAATGTAATAACGGTTTTTTTTATTTGGAACCAACCAATATTTTATAGAATCAACCCCTAATTTTGTGGGCTTTTGTGATAGTTTATCCAGTAATGGATACTCTATACCACCATCAAATAATTGATTACAACGCAGTATTCTAGTAAAAGTGTGGTAAAAAGCACTTGAAATGGAGTTATTTTCAAAATGAATTCGTGCATATTCGCTACAAGTTGGGTAATATCTACAACTTCCAAACCCAATAAGAGTAAAAAACTTTTGATATATCCATAAAAACTTGAGAAGTATATTTCTAATCATTTATAAAAACGCTCTATTTTTTGATATAACTTTTTCAAAATCTTGTTTGACTTTGGCATGTGGAGTTGTAACTAATGATTGTTTTGCAACAAATATATAAGAACCATCTTTGAGAGATTTGGAGTATTCACGAAACAAAGCTCTCATAACTCTTTTAGCCCTGTTTCTGATCACAGCATTACCAATTTTTTTAGTTGCTGTAAATCCTACTTTGTGAATTTTATTTTGAGGTAAGAAAAAAAGCACCACACTCGAAGAGTGTTGACTTTTCCCTTTTCTATAAATATACTGAAACTCCTTATGTTGTTTCAGAGTATAAAATCCGCCTAAACTGACAATCTTTTACGACCTTTAGCACGACGACGATTTAAAACATTACGACCGTTTTTAGTAGCCATTCTAGCTCTAAAACCATGAGTTCTTTTTCTCGGTGTATTATGTGGCTGGTATGTTCTTTTCATTCGACATATCCTTATTTAAAATTAAGTTCGAAATCTTACATAAAACTTACTTAAAATGTGGTTAAGTTCTAAATCAATTAGATAACAAATCTTGTAATGACTCCTGATGAGATTGGTCAAACGAGCTAGAAGGGTCAAACATTTTATGTATTTTTGTTACATGACACTCTCTACAATCTTCAAAAACTCTATGTTCAGGTATATTTTCATCTTCCATATCAGATTTTTTATGACATTTAAAACACTTATCTCCACATTCTAAAACTGAACTCTCATTCTTTGTATGACACTTTATACATGTCTTCATAGGTTTATGTCGTGTGTCATTTTGTATATCTGATGTAAGTTTTGGATGACAAGTCAAACAATCACCCATCTCAGCTAACAATGATAACGATAAGAGTAAAATAGTTATAAAGATTTTCATAGGCAAATTATATCGCAACTTTATTTACGAAGTTCAACAAAAATTTTGGAGGTACGGTTTTAACCGTACCCATCAGATGTTTTTTAAGAGACTTTTACCTCTATCTCACCATTTTGCACATCAAACTCAACACTTGAGCCTTCAGTTACTCTGCCTTCTAAAATAAGGTCAGCAAGTCTGTCTTCTACTATCTCATACAATGCTCTTTTCAGTGGTCTAGCACCATAAACAGGATCAAATCCAGCCTCTGCTATGTATGCTTTTGCACTTTCACTCAAGCTTAGTGTTATATCTCTTTCTTCAACTTTTGCAGCAATATCTCTGAAGAAAATATCTACTATACCTCTAATCTCATCTTGACCAAGAGCATTAAATATCACCACATCATCAAGACGGTTCAAAAACTCAGGTTTAAATGCACTTCTAAGTTCTGCCATAACCATCTCATTTAGCTCATCACTTTGAGGATTATTGATGATTTTATCACTCGCTATGTTTGATGTAAGGATAATAATAGTGTTTGTAAAATCCACTGTCACACCTTTGTTATCAGTCAAACGACCATCATCTAAAACCTGAAGAAGCATATTGAACACATCTGGATGTGCTTTTTCAACCTCATCAAAAAGTATAACACTATATGGTTTTCTCCTAACTGCCTCAGTAAGTTGTCCACCCTCTTCGTAGCCAACATACCCAGGTGCAGCTCCCACAAGTCTTGAAACTGCATGTTTCTCCATATACTCACTCATATCTATTCTTATCATAGCATCTTCACTATCAAACAAAAATTTTGCTAAAGTTTTTGCAGTTTGAGTTTTACCAACACCTGTCGGTCCAAGGAATAAAAAGCTACCTATTGGGCTGTTTTTACTTGATAAACCAGCTTTGTTTCTTTTTATCGCTCTTGCTACGGCATGTGTAGCTTTGCCTTGACCAACAACATCTTTGTTTAACTCATCTTCAACATGGATTATTTTATCTTTTTCCCCTTGAAGCATTTTGTTTACTGGTATGTTTGTCCATCTTGAGACAATACTTGCAATCGATGCTTCATCCACAGAATTTTTAAGCAGAGTTCCAGCTTTTTGCATCTCATCCCATTGTTCATTTAATCTTTTTTCTTCCTCTATAAGAGCTGGAATTTTGCCATATTCTATCTCTGCAGCTTTATTAAAGTCTGAGTTATTTTTAGCAACTTGGGCTTCCCTTCTTTGAACCTCAATATCACCTTTTATAGTAGAGATTTTTTCAAATACCTCTTTTTCCGTATTGAATTGAGATTCTAGTTTTCTAACCTCTTCCTCAACATCAGCCAACTCTTTGACTATCTCATCAAGTCTTTTTGTATTTTGAGTAGAATCTTCCATTTTAAGTGCTTCTTGCTCAACTTTTAACTCACTCACTTTTCTCTTAGCCGCACTAAGTACATTTGGCTCACTCTCTATTTGCATTTTAAGCTCAGCTGCCGCTTCATCTATAAGGTCTATCGCTTTATCTGGTAAAAACCTGTCTGCAATATATCTGTCACTAAGTTTTGCAGCGGCTACTAAAGCAGAGTCTGTGATAGCTACATTATGGTGAGCTTCCAGTCTCTCTTTTATCCCTCTTAAGATTTGTAAAGACTGATTTACAGTCGGTTCATCAAGATTGATTGGTAAAAATCTTCTTTGAAGTGCCGCATCTTTTTCAAAATATTTTCTATACTCTTTTAAAGTTGTTGCCCCGATAGTATGCAACTCTCCACGAGCAAGTGCAGGTTTTAAAATATTTGCTGCATCCATGCTTCCTTCAGACGCTCCAGCACCAACTATGGTATGAATTTCATCTATAAATAAAATGATATTTCCACTTTGTTTTACTTCATCTATAACAGCTTTTAGTCTGTCTTCAAACTCTCCACGATATTTTGCTCCTGCGATAAGTGAACTCATATCAAGTGCAACTACCCTTTTGTTTTGTAATGAAGTTGGAACATTACCACTTTGAATTCTTTGTGCAAGTCCCTCAACTAAGGCAGTTTTACCAACCCCTGGTTCACCTAAAAGCATAGGATTGTTTTTGGTTTTTCTAATGAGTATCTGCATCATACGAGTTATCTCTTCATCTCTACCAATAACAGGAGATAAATTTCCCTCAGCTGCTTCTTTTGTCAAATCTATACCATATTTATCCAATGATTCCAATGTTTCATCAGAACTTTGAGAATCTATTTTTGCACCACCACGAGTTGCTTCAAGATTTTTAGCTAATTCCATAGAATCAACATATTTTCCTATGATAGAGCTAAAAGGTTCATTTTTTAAGTTTGCAAGTATATATGTATCTACTGCTAAAAATGAATCTCCGTTTTGTGTCATAAGTCCAGCACCGTTTTCAAGTGTTGAAACAAACTCTCTTGAAAGTTTAATGTTTTCTTTTGATATAGTTGAAGATGTCGGCAATTTTGCAGCCAAACTTTTAACATCCAACTCTATTGCTACTTTATCTATGTTCATCTTGTTAAACATCTGATTTAATACTGAATCACTATTTGCCAACAACGCCCAAATAAAGTGTACAGGAGTCACCTCTTGATTTTTGTTATGCAATGCCAACGAGATGGCAGACTCTATTGCTTGTGTCATATTATGTGTTAATTTTTCAAATATATTATTCATTTTTAAAATCCTTTTTTTTATTTGGAGGTATTATACTAGATTTTTTATTTTTTTTGTGCTACTTTGGTGGCAAATTAAACTTTTCATACCTCTTAAGCATACTCTCGTTTCCACTAACTCCACCACTATGAATATAGAGTATATCTTCAGTAGTTTGTTCAAGCAAAGCTTTCCACATGCCAGGGGCATAAAGTAAATCAAACTCAATCCCACATGCCAATAGTTTTTTATAAATCTCTAAAAATTCTGGATATAGTTTTGCAAAATGGTATTTTTTTTCTGGTTTTAGGATAATTAGGTTTTTTGGTATGGGATGCAATGCAGCCATCTGTTTTTTCAAGTAATCCACATCTCCAATAGATGGAGTTGTATATACTTTATATTCAGGTAAATTTAGTGCTAAATACAAAGCTGTTGTCCCTGTTCCACTTGGAGTTGCTAAAGCTTTGGCATGTGGGTTTTGTTCTCTTATCTCATCTGCTAAGACACAAAGTCCCTCATCAGCCTCTACAACTGCACCACCTTGATCTATAATAAATGTTTTCTCATCAAGATTTGGTCTCAATGATGCTATAAAATCTTTATATTTTTCATATTCTATCTCCACATGCCACATGCCAAGACGCAAAGCATGAAAATAATTTCCTATGGTTTGTTCTTTTTGTGTTTTACTTATAGGTTTTGTATAGTAAACAAATTCCCAACCCTTATCGTGACACATTTTGGCGATAGCTAACATCGCATTTGACTGAGTTCCACCATAGGAGATAATTTTGTTAAGATGAAGTTTTGGAGTTTGAAGTAAAATGTAGAGTTTTCTGTATTTGTTTCCTGCTAAATAGGGATCAATAAGCTCATCCCTTTTAACAAGAAACTTCCTCCCATCTAAAAATAGTTCAGAGATAGGAGTAGTTTTCATAAATTTATTTTATAGTTGCTTTTTTTTGCAATGCTTCCATTTTTTTCTTTATGATAGTTTTAAATTTTTCCATTTTTAGTCTTTGTTCTATAAATGATTTAACCTCATCAAAAGATCTGGTTTTTTTAGCTTTTTTATCTTCCAAATAGATAACATGGTAACCAAACTGTGTTTTAACTGGTGAAGAAACTTCTCCAACTTTCATAGAAAAAACTTTATCATTAAACGCTGGTACCATTTGACCTTTAGCAAAATACCCTAAATCTCCACCTTTTGGTCCACTAGGTCCAGTTGATTTTGATTTTGCCAACTCTATAAACTTACTTTTAAGAGCATCACCTTTTAAAGATTTTAATTCAGATACTATCTTCTTAGCTTCATCCTCAGTTTTTACTAGGATATGACGAGCATGAACACTCTCTTTTTCATCAAACTCTTCTTTATTTTTATTATAATAATTTTTCAACTCTTTTTGAGCAATCTTGATTTTATCAAGCTCTCTTTTCTGCCAAACTTGAATAGCTAAATCTTTTTCTATTCTCTTTTTTATCTTTGCAAATTCATCTTTAAAATCTTTAGACTTTAAAACGCCAGTTTTTTTAGCATCATCAAAAATCAATTCTTTTGTTATTAACTGTTTTAGCACCTGCTTTCTAAACTGAGCTTGTTTATCTGCTGGGACTTGATTAAATCTACCTTGAGTTGCATTCATCAACTCTGTATCCACATCTTTTTGTGATATTTTCACACCATTGACTGTTACTAAAGTTTGAGCATTTGCAACTGCACCAACTATAAGAAGTGTTGTTAAAAGTTTTGTTACGATTTTCATGTTTAATTTCCTTTTGATATGGAAATTCTAATAATTTTATGTTAATGATTATTAAACAGAGGGAAATTACAGCTTAAGAAACTGTAACTTTTAGATATTTATCTAAAATATTCTCCAATTTTTCGCGAGTTAATGGTTTAGACAAGTAATCATCAAGCCCCTCGTTCAGAAGCATCTCTTTATCACCTTCCATCGCCATAGCAGTAAGAGCAACAATAGGTGTTTTAATATTTGGATTAGCTCTCTCTTTTATCTCACTTGTAGCTATAATTCCATTTTTTTCTGGCATATCTATATCCATAAAAATAATATCAAATCTATCTCTCTTACTCTTATCAACAGCTTCATTTCCATTTGATGCAATCGAAACTACTATATTATACTCTTCTAAGAGTATTTGAATAAGCCTCTGATTTATAAGATTATCCTCCACAACCAAGGCTGACACATCACTTTTTAAGTGTAACCTATTTTGTGATTTTTTTATATATGGCTCTACATTATATTGCTTATATAAATGTTTCGCAACCACACTAGGTAAAAGTGGTTCATTTATTATTTCATCCACTAAATGAGTTAATTTCGCTTGTAAAACCTCACCCTCTTGTAAAAGCATTGTAATTGATGATTTTTTGGTATATTTTCCAAGTTTTAACATCCATAAAGAGTCGTCTTGATTAGCAATAATATAAAGAGCCTCAACACCATCATAAACATGTTCATCCAAAATATTAGCTTTGACAACATCTATGGCAAACGAACGCAGATATATCGTTAAAAAATTAGCTTCATCAATTCTTTTTTTATCAAGAAGTAAAACTTTAACCTTTTTCTTTGGCATCATTTTATACGATTGCCCCTTTGATGTTTTAAAATCAAGAACAAAGTTAAAATAACTGCCAACACCTTTTTCACTCTGTATGTTTAACTTTGAGCCAAGAAGATTTACTAAACCACTACATAAAGTTAGTCCAACACCCAACCTTTTATCTGCTTGATTTCCAGCTGTAAAAGGTTCATTTAAAAGGGTAATTTGTTCCTCTTCTATACCTTTACCATTGTCTTTTACACTAAAGGCTATACTACATTCACCATCTTGTCGTCTTTTTAGAAGTTTGACTTCTATAATCACCTTTCCACCTCTTGAGGTGAATTTTAATGCATTCTGAACTAAAGCACTCATTATTTGAACTATCTTTTTTGAATCAGATTCTAGTTCTTGTGGTAATTTTGGGTCAATAAAAGTTAATATTTTAATCCCTTTTTCTTTACCTAGATAGGTAAAATTACGAGAAAGAGTTTCCATCTCTAAAATAGGAGAAAAAGGGTTGTTTTCAATTTTCAACCTATTACCCTGCATCTGAGAAAGATCAAGCAATGTTTCTATGTTGAGCATCAGATTTTTAGAAGATCTGTCTATCATATTTATATACCCTTTTTGCTGGGCATCTAAATTTGTATCTTCTAATAATTTAACAAAACCTAAGATACCATTCATGGGAGTTCTAAATTCATGACCGATATTTGCTAAAAATTTTGTTTTAAGTTGTTCCACCTCTTTTATTTTTTCATTTGCAAAATGTAATTCAGTAATATCTTCCAATTCCAATACATATAATTCTGTTGAGTATAAAAGATTATGACATTTTACTTTGATATACAATATATCTTCATTAGTATTTTTAATAGTTATCTCATAACCATCTTTTTTATGTTTTTTTATATAATCAAGCCAACTCTTATCATCTTCAGTAAAAATCTCTTCACTTTCACTTAAAAAAAGTTCCCTTATACTTTCATATTTACTACTAAAATCTTCTATACCTTTAAATCCAAAAGTCTTAAAAAAACATCTATTTGCCCATATCCACCCATCTTTCTTTGTAAAAAGCAGTGTCATGAAACTACTAGACTTTAAAATTTCAAAAATCATATCTTTTGTAAAAATATCATTACAATGAGAAACTATATTAACTTTTGCCTTTTTTTTTGAAAACAATGAAAAAATACCCATAGAAATACCCTCAACTCAAGTGATTTGATAAATTATATCACAAATTTAGATAAAATTGCATTTATGAAAAAAGCCACAAAAAAAGAGATAAAAGAGATTCAAAAACTCTTTGTAGAAAAATATAGCGATGCCGTTACAGAACTTAAGTATAAAAACGCCTATGAATTAGTTGTAGCAGTGGCTCTTTCTGCTCAGTGTACTGATAAAAGAGTAAATGTCATAACCCCTGCCCTGTTTCAAAAATACCCAACTCCACATGCCATGAGCAAAGCTTCACTTGATGAAATAAAAGAGCTTATAAAAAGTTGTTCATTTTTTAATAACAAAGCCAAAAACTTACTTGCTATGGCAAAAAGGGTAGTTGAAGTTTATGATGGTGAAATTCCAATGGATGAAAAAGAACTTATCACATTAGGTGGTGTTGGTCAAAAAACAGCTCATGTCGTAATGATAGAATATACAGGTGCAAATCTCATGGCAGTCGATACTCATGTTTTTCGTGTTTCACATAGATTAGGTCTCAGTGATGATACAACAGCCATCAAAACAGAACAAACCCTTGTTAAAAAGTTTAAAAACAATCTTCATGCACTTCATCAAGGGATGGTTCTTTTTGGTCGCTACATCTGCAAAGCCAAAAATCCAAAATGTGATGAGTGTTTTTTAACAAAATATTGCAAAACAAAAGAGAGTTTTAAAGTTTAGGTATAAAAAATGCTTTTTAAAGATATGACAAAAATTTTCTTACTAATTATAACTGTTTTTATATTCAATGGATGCGTAAACAAACATGGCATCTCTGCAAAATATTATAGTGATTGCAAAGAGTATTACGATGTTCAAGGCTACTATCACAAAGATTGTGGAGAAGATGATATAGTAACTTATAAACAGATAGGAGATGGTGCAACAACTATAAAAGATGCTTTTGTAGGTAAAAAGAAAAACGATAAAAATGTTTGGTAAATTTTACTTAATCGCTATAAAAGTAGTAAAATTTGCCCATCTAAATATAACTTCACAATGAGTGAAACCGTTTTCCAGTGCCATTTTTATATTTTCTTCTTCACTGTATGGTACCAAAATATTTTCTAAAGCTTCCCGTTTTTGACCTATCTCAAACTCACTGTAACCCTGCTCTTTTTTAAACTCATAATAACACTCAATCAAATCTTTGTTCAATTTCGTATGATGACTTATAACTTTTTCACTAAATATAAAAATACCCTCTTTTTTAAGTGCTGAAGATATTTTATCTATCAACTTCTCCCGTACCAAAGGTCTTACAAACTGCAAAGTATAGTTACTTACAAAAACATCTGCTTTTTCATACTTATACTCTAATATATCAGCGTATTTTACCTCAACATCAGCACCATAAGCCTCACACTTTTTTCTAGCTTGTTCTAACATCGCCTCTGAGTTATCTAACCCTATCAACTTGGCATGTGGCTTTAACTGTTTTGAAATACTAATAAGCAAAGAAGCAGTTGAACAACCCAAATCATAAAGCAATCCACCATTTTTTAACTGTTTTAGAGCAAAAAATTCTGTAATTTTCTGACTCTCTTTATAAAATGGCACACTTCTATTTAGCATATCATCAAAGACAACTGCCACCTCTTCATTAAATTCAAACTGTTTTTCTATCGGTTTTGTAAAGACTTTATCATTCATAAATGTATTTTAGCTAAAATGGTAAAAATATTCTATGGAGAAAAATATGAATTTTGACACTTCAACTTGGATGATGATAGCTTTTGTGATAGCTTTAGGTGGTGGTATATGGAAAGTGTATGCATTTATGCCTACAAAAACACTCGAAGATGATGATACGGGTGAGGATTCTCATGAGCATCTTGTATCTGTTATGCATAAAGTTTTAAAAGATGAAAAAGAAACACCGACGCTAAATGAACTTCATACAAAAATGATAAATCATAAAGATTTTGATAAAGAGAAACATTGGAGATTTAACCCAAACAAACTAAATCAACTACTAAACAAACACTACATCATAAATCCACATCTAAACTCTATAGAAGATATTCATAAAGCACTAAATATAGACGAAAAATAAAAAAGTTAATGACATTAAGGGTACTATAGAGATTATATTAACAATAGGAAATTTATGTCATTTAACAATCTAGGTTTATCAGCTCCACTACTAAAAGCTATCAAAGAGCAAGGCTACACGCAACCAACACCCATCCAAGCTCAAGCAATTCCAGTTATACTTCAAAAAAAAGATATTTTAGCAGGTGCGCAAACAGGAACAGGTAAAACAGCTGGTTTTACTTTACCCATATTAGAACTACTAAGTAGAGACAAAACCACAAAAACAAAAAATCAGATAAAAGTACTTATCTTAACACCCACAAGAGAGTTAGCAGCACAAGTTGGCGATAGTGTTCAAACTTATTCTAAATATCTTCCATACAAATCAACAGTGATTTTCGGTGGAGTAAAAATAAATCCACAAATAGCAGCACTCCGTAAAGGCGTTGATATAGTTGTAGCAACACCAGGAAGACTTTTAGACCATCTATCTCAAAAAACCATAGATCTATCACATATAAATTTTTTCATACTAGATGAAGCTGATAGGATGTTGGATATGGGTTTCATAAATGATATAAAAAAGATTTTAAATGTCATACCAAAACAAAGACAAAATCTACTCTTCTCTGCAACATACTCAGATGAGATAAAAAAACTTTCTCAAAGATTACTAAACTCACCAACTTTTATAGAAGTCGCACGAAGCAATACAGCTTCTCAAAGTGTAAAACAAACTGTTTATCCAGTTGATAAAGTGCGTAAAAGAGAACTTGTTAGCCATCTTATCTCTGATGGAAAATGGAAACAAGTACTAATCTTTACAAGAACAAAACATGGTGCAAATCGTCTTTGTGGACAACTAGAAAAAGATGGAATAACCTCAGCGGCTATACATGGAAACAAAAGTCAAAATGCCAGAACAAAAGCCTTGACTGATTTTAAAAATGGAGGAATAAAAGTTCTTGTTGCAACAGATATTGCAGCTAGAGGGATAGATATAGACCAACTTCCACATGTTATAAACTATGAGCTACCAAATGTTAGCGAGGATTATGTTCATCGCATAGGCAGAACTGGTCGTGCAGGAAACAGTGGTGAAGCGATCTCTCTTGTATGTGTAGATGAACATGAATACCTTGCAAACATAGAAAAACTAATAAAAAAAGACATACCAAAAATATGGCTAAAAGGTTTTAAACCCGACCCTTCAATCAAAGCAGAACCGATAAATCAGGGTGGGAGAGGAAATAAAAGGGGAAGAAACAGAAAAAGGTAACATCCCTTTACTTAGTAATATTGCCATCTTAAAGCAATTTTTCAAATGCTTCTGTAATCTCTTCAGCTTGAACAAGTCCTTCAAGAAAAATCTTACCATCAAGCACTATAGTAGGATCTTTACAGACTCCTGCTTCAACTGCTTTTTGTGTATCATATTCAAAAGAAAATTCTACACGCAATGGCAAATGTTTTATGGCACAGCTTAATCGTTTTGAAAGTTTTGCTGTAGAGATTCTGTCTCCATACAAAAGAGCATGAAAAAGAGGAAACTCTTTGTGTGAGGCATTTAAAACCTCACCTTCATACATTTCATGGCAACTTATATCTTGCATCTTCTAACCCTTCTTAATCAATTTTTTGTTATCTCTATCAAAGATATACGCATACATTGGTACATAAACAAGTGTTAAAAGTGTTCCAACCAAAAGTCCTCCTATGGCTACATCTGCCAAAGGACTCAGTCGCTCTAGTCCTACTGCTTGTTCAAGTGCAATAGGTACCATACCTGCAATCGTTCCAAAAGCTGTCATCATAACAGGTCTAAAACGAACACGCACAGCCTCTTGCGCACTCTCAAACGGTGATTCTCCTTTTTCTCTGTAAGCTTGATAAAAATCTATGAGTAAAACTGCATTTTTTATGATAATGCCAAAAAGAAGTAAAATTCCCAGAAGACTCGGCATACAGCTTGGTTTTCCAAAAAGCAACATTCCCCATGCAGCACCAATGAGAGAGAGTGGAAGTACCAAAATCATAATAAATGCCATACGAACTGATTTATAAATAGCAATAAGTGTCATAATAAGAATGATAATACCAAGTCCTATCGCTTTTAACATTCTTTTAAAACTATCATGAATCTGTGCAATATCACCTGATTGAGTTACCACAACACCATCAAGCTTGACATCTTTTAAAGCGACCTCTGTATCATCTGTTAAGTGAGTAACAGGTCTTTTTGAACGATAACCATTTACATCAACACTGTAAAGTAGTTTGTCACGCTCAATTTTTGCAAAAGTTAAATGTCTTTTGAGTGTTGCAATCTCACTAAGTGGTATCTCACCGTATGGTGTTTTTATAGGTAAGAGTCTGAGTGTCTCAATATTTTTAGAAAATTTACCTTTGAGATAGAGTCTAACATACTGTGTATTCATAGATGCTAAATTTGCATTAAGACCTATAACCTGCCCTTTTATAGGAATTTGCATCGCTATTTGATACGGTGTTACGCCATAGCTAAGTGCTTTGTTTTCATCAATATTTAACGCAACTTCCATAAAGTCTTTATCCCAACTTCTTGAAACGGAAGTAAGTCCATGAACATTTTTCATAGCCTCTGCCACTTTTTTGGCATTATCAGTCAAATTATCAGGCACAGGAGAGCTTAGGCGAACATCAACAGTTGCTTTAATGCTTGAGAGAGCAGTCGCACCAAAATCAAAAACATCATTACGCTTCACTCCTTCAAGATGGGAAATCTTTTTACGAATGAGATTTTCAAGATCCCAGACACTCTGCTTTCTCTTAAATCTATTAACGGCATTGATTGTGATGGTTGCTTCTGATGGCAAGTTTCCACTTCCAAGACTCAACACTCCTGGCTCACTACCAAAGGCAACAGAACTCATCTTAAACCAAGATTGGGTTTTGAGCCAAGCAAGAAGAGGTTGCAGTTTTTTCTCTGCACTCTCAACTGTTTCATTGGAACTAAATGCAACTTGTGCTTTGATAATTCCTGTATCCATCGGAGGCATTGCATCTTTACCGATTGTCGGCATAATATTTTTTAAACTCAGCATCAATACAACAATAACACCAAGTGTCAGCAATATTCTGCGTAGAAAATAGAACTTTCCGTTTGAAAATTTAATAATACCTACATAAGGTGAAACCAAACGACCAATAGTGTTTTGGTAAAACCACTCAAAATATCCCTCTATTTTTGTTTTTCCTACACCATTTTTATAAAGCCATTTTGATAACGAGGGTATAAAAGTAATAGATAAAAACCAACTTACAATCAAAGCGATAATCAAAGTCTCGATAAGAGGCTTAAAAATTTTCTGAGGAAATCCACCGACAAACATTAGTGGAAACAAAATAGCAATCGTTGCAATTGTACCAGCAAATACGGGACTTAGCACCTCTTTTGTACCATGAGTAATCGCATCTTCAAGCTTTTCATGCCCCTCTTTGAGGTGTCGTTCAATATTTTCAAGCACAACAACAGCATCATCGGTGAGCATTCCAAGTGCTAAGATAATCGCTGTATAGATAACAATGTTAAGCTCTCCACCTGTAAGCCAGATAATAGCCATCGTTGAGAAAAACACCATAGGAATAGAAAGCCCTGCGGCAATAATCGCACGGAAATTTCCCAAAAATATCATAATCACTAAAAGTGTATAGATAATCGCATCACGCAAAGCTTCGAGCATATTGTCATTTGCCTGTTCGATTAGGTCTCTTTGTGTATCAGATATTTCAAAGTTTATATTTGGATACTCTTGCTGTAGTTTTGCCATCTCAGCTCGTGCTGCTTTACTAACATCCAAAACACTTCCACCAGGAGCGCGTTGAATGGCAAGTGCTATGGCATTTTTACCATTTCCTATATAACCACTTGTTCTTTTTTTGTAAGACCATTTCACATCTGCAATATCACTAAGTCTTACATTTGGCATGATTTGTAATTGTTTAAGTTTTTGGATGTTATCTTTTTCACCATAAAAAGTAACGGTATAAAAATCGTTCTCACCTTTAATAAAACCTATTGGCATATCACGATTAAGCGCACCAATAGCTTTTGTAATCGTCTCAAAGTTCACACCATATCGTTTTGCCTTAAAAGGATCAACTTCAATGTTTATAGCACTCTCATACCCACCAAAGACCTCAACATTTCCTATGGTTTCATTTGACAAGAGTGCAGGTTTTATGAAACTGTCTGCAATTTTACGAATATCAGCAAGATTAATAGAGTCGTTTTTTGGACTTAGTGCCAGAACATCAACAGGGAGCGTAAAATCTCCTGCTGTATAAATTGCAGGATTTGTTCCTTGTGGAAGTTTTGCTTTTGCAATAGAGAGTGCATTAGCAACATCAACAGCGGCTGCATTTAACCCTTTTTTGTAGCCAAAATCAGCTTTTACAATGGAAAAACCGGCAACATTGACACTACTTACATCAGTTACAAGTCCAAGACGAGAGATCTCTTGCTCTATTGGCTTTGAAACTGTTGATGCTGCGACCTGAGCAGTAGCTCCCGGGACTTGGGTTATAACAATAACCTGTGGTGGATTTGCATCTGGAAAAAGATTTTTTGGCAAAGTTATAAGGGCAATAATACCCATAATAAAAAACGCAACTATAACTGAATAAAGCAGATAAGGTCGTTTATAAAAAAAATCAAACATTTTCTATTCCTCTATTTTAAGTGCATAACCACTACTAAGACGCAATAAAATATCTGGTTTTGCCATAACAATTTTTTTACCCTCAAGATTGTCTGAGATAACAACACCCTCTTGCGCACTCTGGATAATATGCACCTCTTTTGTATGTGCCTTATTACCATCAACAACAAGTACATAACTTTTTCCATCTCTGTTTAAAAGTGTATCAAATGGCAAAAGTAAAGCTTTTTGATGTAGAGTCACAACATTAACTTCTATGCGATCACCACTTATAAGTTTACTGCTTTCTACATACACTTTATACTCAGCTAAACCATGGTATGTGCTGTTTAAAGCTATAACACTGTACTCTTTGTTATGAAAATCAACACCAACGATTGATAACTCACTAGGAACTCTTATAAGCAGATAAAAACCATTTTTAGAACTAATAGCAACAAGTGGTTTGCCTGGAGAACTAAGACCACCTTTTGAAACAAATGTTTTTGTAATAAGCCCATCAACAGGAGAGATAATTTTTGCATAAGAAAGATTATTTTTTAATTCTATCTCTTTTTGTCTAAGTGAAGCAATAGCAGCCTGTGTATTTGCAATCATACTCATCTCTTTTTGAGATTCCTCAATAGAAGCTCCATGAACTTTAAGTAATTCTAGCGTTCTTTTGTGTGTTGCTTCTAAGTTTTCAAGAGAGATTTGTGTTGCTTGAAGCTGTCTTTTAACACTTTCTAAGGCACTTTTAATGCTTGTTGTATCAAGAGTGATAACAACATCCCCTTTTTTTACATGTGAACCACTTTTTTTCAAAGACAACACTCTTGCTGCTATGCGTGAAGAAAGTTTTACATCTTTATCATTTGCGACTTCTCCAAGATAGGGTAAAGTCAGCTTGACATTCTCTGCTTTTGGCATAAACTGCTTAACAACAAGGGGATAAATTTTAGCTTGTGGCATATTTGCATCCTTTGCTCTTGCCTCTTTGACAGTCTTAATACCACCAACAACCAAACCTGCAACTACAAGTAAACCAATACCAATTTTTATAATTTTACTCATTTTACCATCTCCTCAATATTATTTCCATAAATCACAGCTAACTGCATAAGTGTCTGCCATTTTGTTGCTTCTACTTTATATAACTCTGCTTTTTTTGCCACAAGTGCATCTTCATATCGCAGATACTCCTCTGTCGATATTCGTCCACTCTGAAAAGCCACTTTTGCTATATCTAAAAGTTTTTGTTTATCTGCTACACTTTGAGTATAAAGTTTATAAGAATTATCTAAAAGTGGCAACGATCCTTCTAACATATCAGCTTGGGCTTGAAGCTCTTGGCGTAATTTTTCAAGTTCAACTTTAGAAGCTTGTAACTCTACTTTTGCAAGTTTTATATTACTATATTGTTGCATCTCAAAAAGTGGAATATTTAAAACAACACCTATACCTCCATACTCTTCATCAACATCTTTAGAATTGTTATAAGCTTTGGCTTTTGAAAAAGTATAATCTCCATGTGCATAAAGTGATGGATAAAGTTTCTCTTTCTGCGCTGTAACACTAATACGATTTGCTCGAATTTTCTCCTGCAATGGTACCAAAGAACCAAAACTACCTTTCGTACAACCTGCCATCTCTTGCATAGCAACAGGATCTTGCAAAGTTATGCCTGTCAATGATTGAATTGTGCTGATAAGCTTCTTTTTTTGAAGTTCTATATTGTTTTTTGAGATAGCAATTTCATGAAGCGAATCATTGATTTTATACAAAGCTGAAGCAGCTAAGCGACCATTTTCAACCTTTATCTTTACTGTCTCCTGCATAGCATCTAGTGACTTTTCTTTTTGTTGTAGTGCTTTTTGCAAAGAAACAAGATAATGAAAATTTGCATTTACACCGACAATTACAGCTTCATTTTTTAAAATATTTATCCATTTCTTTGCTTTTACACTACGCTGCATTGCTTTTGCTTTTTTTGCTGTTGTATAAAGAGATTTGACAAAAATTGGCATAGAAAATTTAGCACCAGCTCTGTAAATATTATAACTATATGGCTGGGCAATATTTGAACCAGGTGCTAACATAGGCTGTATAGCATTTGGGGCAATTGGCTTCAGATTTGTTGGCGATGCATAATTGTCATACGAAGCAAAAAGATCTATTTTTGGATAAAGTGATGCATCCACCATCTCTTTTTGTATTTGGCTTTTTTGAACCAATATAGCATCAGATTTTACCTGTGCATGAGATTTTAAAGCATCAAAAAGTTCAGGAATACTCTGTGCTTGTAATAACCATGGCAATGCCATGGCAAAAACTATTTTTTTCATCTATTTTACCTCCAAGGATTTTTGTATTGTTTGAAATATATCAGTTGTGATTTTATCTGTACTACATTCAGCACAACTATCTACACTATCATCTATTTCCATCGCTTTTTTTCGCAACGGTGCTGTTGTTACCATAAGATTGATAGTACCAATTATCATAAAATGTACCAATATAGGAATAGACTTTATAAACACACCTTCACGCTCACCTTTTTGCAGTATCTCACTTAAAAGGATAAAAACCTTACGCATACTTGCAAACATTAACTCAGGCAGATGCGCCCCACTATCACTAAGCTCACGCAAAAGTAGAGCTGGAAAATAAGAATGCTTGTATGCATACTCTGCATATGTTTTTACAAAAGCATGGAGTTCATCTGTCGTAGAATTACAACTCCCTCTTGCACACACCACTTCATCATAAATAGTATCAAAAAGCCCACTCATCACTTGAGCATAAAGACCTGCTTTATTTTTAAAATAATAATAAATCAAAGCTTTATTCACGCCACTTGATTTTGCAATATCATCTGTCGTTGTAGCATCAAACCCTTTGATAGAAAATAAAGTTCGAGCCTCTTGGAGTATCTTTGCTTTGGTTACTTTGGCATCTCTTTTTACCTTTGACATATTCTTCCTTTTTTGCTAACTAACCATTTAGTTAATTATATCATGTTTTTATTAAATTAAAAGATGTCTTGACTTTTTGTGCTTTCTGATATTTGATTTACCTTATAAAAACTGTCCAATTCTTTAAAAAGTTCTGGGAAATGTTTTTTGAGTGCTTCAGGTTTTTCAAAATAACGCTCCGTTACAACGGCAAAAAACTCTGCTTCATTTGTTGCGGCATAAGAACCGATAAGTTTGTATTTACCCCAGTTACGATTCTTGAGTAATACTGCTGAGAGTTTGTTAAATTCATGAGTGAGTACCTTCGCCCACTCATGATATTTTGAAGAGGGTAAAGGTGGTATTCCATCTGCATTGCCGTCAAGAAAATCTATCTCATGGGCAAATTCATGCAGTATTACATTGTTTTCATGTAAATGATAGGCATCTTTTTTGGCATCATGCCAAGAGATGACGACGGTATCACTCGCTGATTGCCCTTCGAGTAAAAATTCGCCTTTGGTATATATACCACCATTGACACTCACCTGTTTTGCAACCATAGTATGCGAATATATCAGCACTGTCACTAGGTTTTCATAACAGCTTGGGAGTTCTACATGCAAGAGCAGTAAACAGGCATGAAAAGCAATGACTACTTTCATTTCATCTGTCACATCAATATTTACACCCACAAATTCTTTAGTATTTATGAAAATAAGAATAGATTTTTGAATTTGCTCTTTTTCATCTTTGTTGAGCCTGTTATACAATGCAATGGCATCAAGTATCTTTTTATACTCCTGTTTCATTGGCTGTGCTAAAATTTTTTGCAGTTTCTTTTCTTTATAAAATGTATAAATAAAATAGACACTAAATATGACCAATCCAAAACCAAGCATAATCATCAACAGTGCATAATAATAATTCATGAAAGCTCCTTTAAAAATTCATACAAATAGTCTCTTATCTTCCTCTTTGTTTTGTTAACTATGGCGAAAAGCAAAAAGCCATGTAAGTAATGTTCTCCTTTTCATTTTACAACTTCTTTTTACATTTTTTTAAACGAATCTCTTTGATCTGTTTTACCTCTTTTTCTATACCAAGCAACATATCATACTCTTGAGTATCTGTTTGATGATCTTCTTGCATTCTTTTTTTATGTTCTTCAACAGTATCAAACCATTCATCGACTACTTCATCAGAAACACTACAGTCTAGGGCATCATTTTTTTCATTTTCAAGCATTTTAGTAGCTATTTTTTTCATTATATGTAACAATTTTACACTCCCATAAGTTTATAAATCATTTTTGCTGCCAACAGCAATAAAACAACCGCAATGAGTTTTTTTACCTGTGAAGGTGTCAAACGATAGTGCATAATTCGATCCCCCAGATACCCACCGATAATTGCAGCTACAGTCACAACACCCAAAAGTGTCCAGTCCATATCTACAAAACTCAGATAGGTAGCAAATGCACCAAGTGATGAAAACGGAATAATAAAACTAATGGCATAAGCAGCTTTTTTTGCATCAAAACCCAAAAGAATTAGAAGTGGCATAATAACTGCACCTCCACCAACGCCAATAGTCCCTGAAATAAGTCCAACAGTAGCACCTATAACATAAAGAATCCATGCTTTATCATAGACTACTTTTTGTTCTCTATTTGAAAAGATAAGTAACAATGCACTCACAATCAAAAATGAAACTAACATCCATTCAATTATCTCTTTTTGCACATACTGACTCAGCCATGCACCAATAGGTGTTGCTATCATAATACTTACAATAAGAGGAATAGCAAACTTAATATCTAAAACACCACGAAAAAAGTTCATAATTGATGCAGTA
>JAMOQK010000004.1 GCA_027064045.1 Sulfurimonas sp.
AACACAACAAGATTTGATATGTTTTGTTGTAATTTTTCTGCCTCTTTAGCACTACCTACATAAACTATATTTGAATAATCTAAATTTTCAAGATAACTATATAGATCATCATCAAAAATATCCCCAAGAGAGTCTATCCCACCAACAACAATCACAACATCTATAAGATCACTTGGTATAGAATAGTCTTTAATATTTTGGTATATCACCGTTTCTATAATATTTATACCAGAATTAAAAGCAATATTTTTAGCATATTTAAGTGAAAATGAATCTGTTAAGCCTATAATTAAGGTACTTAAACCACCATTTGCAGAGGAACAGATATAAACATCTTTTTTTTCATAACTATGGATAACCTCACCACATTTATATGTTAAATCATCAAATATATCTTTGTTGAAATCACGAAAATGTTGCTCTATACTTTTGCTTGTAGCAACTTTAAAATATGTACTTCCTACATCTATTAACAGTTTACCTTTACTCATTGCATAATCCCTATATCTTGGATAATATCATTTACTATCGAAGTTGTATCTTTATTTAAATCACATTTTGATCTTTCATATTTTAAAAATCTATCTGGTAGAGGTACATTGCCTCGTTCTATAATTCTGATATTTTTATCTCTATCTCTTATAGTTATCATTTCGTTGTGATTTATGATGTGTGGTGAGAATGGGACATCAATAGTTCCATCTTTAATAGAGTTAAAAACTTTTCTCCAAAGAGTGTCTGCTTCATTATTAAACACTGCTTCCATGACGGCTTTAACAGCAAGAGTTAAGTTCTCTTCCTCTTCTTCATCTACAATCTTTGGCAATCCATTTAATATGCCTAAAGTATATTGAGTATTTGCTACCGTTTTAGCATTTGCCTCTTTTGTAGGGATACCACTTGCTTCTTCTCTTGTTTTGGTAATGATTTTGTTAGCTCCAACCATAGCAGCTATAACAGTAGAAGTATTTATAAGT
Source organism: Sulfurimonas sp. (assembly GCA_027064045.1). GTDB lineage: Bacteria > Campylobacterota > Campylobacteria > Campylobacterales > Sulfurimonadaceae > Sulfurimonas. The sequence goes on from JAMOQK010000004.1 coordinate 978, forward strand.
GACTCAGCAAAGTTTTTATTAGTTGGAAAAGCCCCCATCCATTGATGATAAACAAGATTTATCACAGCATCACCACATCCAATTTGTTCAGCATAATATGAAGCTAGTTTTTTGATAACCGCTCCTGTTACTATATCTTGATTCATCGAACCAGACTGAGAAAATGAAACGGAAAAAGATTTCACACCCTCTTCCAATGACAACAACATCTCCAAAAGTTGTATAACTATGGTTATAGCAGGTGGGACAAGTGTAGCAGTAAGAGGTCCAAAAGATTCTCTGTTTATGGGCAGGTTAAGTTTTGAGTAGTTAGCACAAACTCTCTCTACATATTTCCAGTAAAGAAAAGCTTTATCAAGAGGGAAATTTTTTGAGTATGGCAAAAGATAGGTAATAGGTCCACCCTCTATCTCAAATATTCCAGAAGCTATTGCAGTTTCTATAAGAAGTCGTGCATCAGGTGTACCGTGACGAAGACTTACTGGTTTGTTAAAGTGAGTTATCATCTTTCTTGTAGTTCTATAACCGTGATTTACAAGTGGATAACCATTTAGCATATCCTGCTCACTCTCCTCACTCAGACGAAGCATCTTTTTTGCAGTTGCATAGTCATTTAATCTTGTATTAGAATCTATGGTAAGTGGTAAAACATCTACATTTGCATTTACAAAAAATTCATTTAAAGCAAACTGTTTTTCATATGTTGGAAATCCACCACGAGGTTGAACAAGCATCTTTTTGTTTTGTGCAAAATGGTGAGATATGAAAAGCTCTTTGTCAGCATTTCTCACAAACTCCTCCACCTCTGCAAAGTCAAAACTATCTACAAATTCATTAGAGAGAATTATCTCTCTTTCTTCTTGAAGTAAATTCATGCTGTTTTTCTCTCTTTTAAATAGTTTTCAAGTGTATCAAGCCCTTCATTTAAATCAACTTGATGAAAAACCAAATCAAAACCATATTTTTTATACTTTGGTATTATGATGTCAGCATCAGCAGTTCCCACCACCAAATTTCCACCTATCACCATCACAATATCATCAAGAGTTTTATAATTTTCTTTTAGAAGTTTTACCTCCCTTGCCCATCCCTCAGCCTCACCATTTAATGATGAGATGAGAAGTACATCAGCCCCAGTCTCAACTGCAGCATCAAAAAACTCTTCTAAATAGGTATTTACACCAAGATTAAACACTTCAAAACCCCTCGCATTTAAAGAGAGTTCTATAAGTCTGTTTGCCACAACATGTATATCATTTCCAACTACACCAGTTACTACTTTCATATGTTTTTAAACCTGTTTCATTATTTGTGTTGATAGGATAGCGAAAAAGAGGTTATAATACGATTATAAATTAATTTTTAGGGATAAATATGGATTTTTTTACAGCAGATTTTTGTGATGAACACCCAGAACTTGTTGATGTTCTTAGTCATGACTTTAAAAACTACGGTGGTAGTGAAAAGTGCAGAGGCGAAGTTGTCACAATAAAACTTGATAAAAACAACTCTGAGTTGATAAAACTCTTAAGAGATGAAGATGGAACAGATAAAGTTGTTGTTGTTGATGTGAATGCTGAGTTTTATGCAGTAGTTGGGGAAAATTTGATGAAATTTGCTGAAAAAAATAACTATTCTGGTATCATTGTAAATGGTTATATAAGAGATACTTTTCAGATAAAAGAGATTCCTGTTTCTCTTTGGGCTTTGGGGACTTGTCCCAAAAAATATATCCCAACAACTTCAGGGCAAAGAGATATACCACTATCTTTTGGTGGTGTTAATTTTAAAAACGGTGATTATATTTACGCTGATACAGATGGTGTTATGGTAACTCATAAACCACTACACTAAAAAATATTAAAAAGGTAAAAAAATGAAAGAAATTAAAAAAATATATGAAGATATGGAGTTGCTGATTAGTCAAATAGAGGGCGAAGAAGCAGTTCAAGAAGTGGATGAAGAGTATGCTATTTTTGATAAAAACACTAAAGCACTACTAGAGACTACAGATTTAGAACAATACCTAGTTAAACATAACGAGATTTGTATTTCACAAAAAGGTGCTTTGGAGTGCTTTGATTTACCAACTACAGAAGAATTAAAAATATATATAGAAGAAAATGATATAAGTTTTGATGAACTAAAAATAGCTACAGCAATAGCGTCAAAAGAGGTACTTGAGAACCTTATTTATGAAGCTGAAGAAGATGAGTATTAAGGGAAAATCATGAATCGTAGAGATTTTTTAGCCACTGCTACAACTGCATCAGCAGCTCTGGCTTTAAGTGGTTGTAATCAAAGCAATCATAAAGCCATAGATTACTCCAAACATCCACATGCCAATGGTGCTGATAAAAAAAGAGTTAATTTTAATAAAAATAAAAAAACTGTTATAAAACTTGCTACAAGTTGGCCAGCACATTTTCCAATTATGGGAACTGGTGTTGAAAAATTTGCACAAAGATTAAAAGATATAAGCAGTGGCTCTTTAGAGATAAAACTATATCCAAAAAATGTTTTAGTACCAGCTTTGGCTGTTTTTGATGCTGCTAGTAGTGGTCAGATAGATGCATTTCATTCTGGTCCATATTATTGGAAAGGTAAAAACTCTGCATTTTCTCTTTATAGTGGAATGCCTTTTGGCTTTACTGCCGAAGAGATTAACTCTTGGATGCTTTTTGGTGGAGGATTAGAACTTTGGCGTGAACAATATGCAAAATATAATCTCCATCCACTTTTAGGTGGAAACACAAATATACAGATGGGTGGATGGTTTAGAAAACCAATAACCTCACTAAAAGATATGCAAGGTCTTAAGATGCGTATCCCTGGTCTTGGTGGAGAAGTTTTTGCAAAAATGGGAGTAAATCCTATCCTGTTACCAGCAGGAGAGATATACACTTCACTTGAGCGAGGTGTAATAGATGCGACAGAGTGGGTAGGACCTGCTCTTGACATAAAAATGGGTTTTTATAAAGTTGCACCATATTATTATTCAGGTTGGCATGAACCAGGTTCTATATTGGAATTAACTTTTAATAAACATTCTTGGAATAAACTACCGTTTGAGCATCAAGCTATGATAGAAGTTTGTTCAAGCGAAATGAATGCAAATATGACAACAGAATTTCATGCTAAAAATATAGTAGCACTCCAAAAACTTAAAAAACTTGATGTAAAACTTCTCAACTTCCCAACAGAAGTCAATCAAGCTGGTAAGAAGGCTTTAGTTGAAGTGGTAGATGAATTGAGTTCTAAAAACAATGATTTTAAAATCGTTTCTGAATCTATACACAAATATTTAATTTTATCAAAAAAATGGGCAGATGTGGGATTGAAACACTATCTAAATGAAAGGTAAAATAGTATAAAATTTGCTTATAGCATCCTAATATTAAAACACGAGAATATATTTGAAGAAACTACTAACTACTATAATTTTAGCCCAAACACTACTAAATGCTTCATTTAGTGGTGTAGTTGTTGATAAAAAAACTCTTTTACCAATAAAACAAGCTATCATAAGCGACGCTCATCACAGTATAAAATCAGATGAAAATGGAACTTTTAACATTACAAGTGATGAAAAAATATATCATATAAAAGCTTATGGTTACAAACCTCTAACATTTTCTGCCGATAACAATGAAACCATCTTGGCAGTAGATCCTATAAATGTAAAAGCATTATATCTTACTTTTTGGGGTGCTAGTAATAACTCTAAAACATTAA
>JAMOQK010000005.1 GCA_027064045.1 Sulfurimonas sp.
TTTTTGATTTTTATAACTAAATCTTTTAATTGGTCTAATTTTACCATATTTGGACCATCGCTCAAAGCTATGCTTGGATCAAAGTGTGTCTCCATAAAAAAACCATCCACTCCAACTGCAGCTGCTCCACATGCCAGATATGGCACCATTGAGCTGTCTCCACCTGTTTTACCATTCTCAGCCGTTGGCATCTGAACAGAGTGTGTCGCATCAAATATAACTGGAGCAAATTTTCTCATGATTGGTAAGTTTCTCATATCTACCACCATATTTCCATACCCAAAAGAGTTTCCTCGCTCACACAAGTAAATACCATATTTTTGTGAGTTTTCATAAGTAGCTTCACTGCATCCACGAGTCTCAAGCACTTTTAAAACTGGATACTTCATGGCTTCACCACTTAAAAACTGCCCTTTTTTTATATTTATCTCTCTATCAGTTTTTGCACATGCCACAAGCAGATCAGTCTGGCGACATAAAAAAGCTGGGATTTGAAGCATATCAACAACTTTTGCAACTTGTTCAACCTGACAACTTTCATGAACATCTGTTACGATTTTATAACCAAAATCATCTTTTACTTTTTGCAAAATTCTTAGTCCCTCATCTATCCCAAGCCCTCTAAAACTGCTCAATGATGTACGATTTGCTTTATCAAAACTTGCTTTAAAATAAAAATCTATTGTTTCATCATTTTGGTAACACTCTAACTCTTTTGCTATTTTAAAAATATTTTCTTCACTCTCTATAACACAAGGTCCTGCTAAAAGTTTCATAGTTTTTTCCATTTTTCATAATTTTTATAGTATAATTTCAGCAAGGCAAAGAGGGTTAAACCCTCTTTAGCTCAAAGTTGACTTTAAGTCGCCAAACTACAAAAGTCAACTTGAGGTGAAACTTTTTCATAAGTTCCCCCTCTTGCTGATTTTGCCCTAGCTTTTGCTAGTGGCAATAAAATTATATCTTATTTTGCTTTTGCTACCATTATCCCAGCCATTATAACCAAAACAATCCCACATGCCACGCTAAAAGTAGGTAGGGAGTCCCCCAACAACAAACCAACCAAGATGGCAAAAATGATATTGCTGTAACTTACTGCTCCAACTATTCCTGCTTTGGTTTCACCATAAGCTTTAGTCATAAAGTATTGCGAAAGTGTTCCCAAAAGTCCAAGACCAATCACATAAACCCAAACAATTCCCTGTGGCATCACAAACTCACTAAGTATAAAATCAAGACTTGGCATGTGGATATAATTTGAGATAAAAAATAAGATAATTGGTCCAATAGTCCCAACAAAAGTAAAAGACAATACTATCGCTCTAGTGTCATAATAGTTTCTTAATTCTCTTACTGAAGTATAAGCAAGTGCAGCACCAACACCACTGAAAATACCCAAAATATCATATTTAGTAAATCCCATAGATGGTTGAGTTATAAGCAGTATCCCACCAAAACCTACAAATACAGCAAACCAACCTTTAAGGGGAAGTTTTTCATCTAAGAAAAGCCATGCAAAAACAGCTGTAAATATGGGTGCAGTTTTACTAAATGTTACAGCATCACCAAGTGAGATATGAGCAATATTATAAAAATATGCCAAAAGTGCTAAAAAACCCATCGTTCCACGAAAAAGAAGTAAAAAAGGCTTACCTCCAACATGTGTCATCGGTTTTTTACAGATTGAAGCACCTATTATCATAACACCAGCAATATTTCTAAAAAATACAACTTCTAATGAACTTATATGCTCTGCAGCAAGTTTTGCAAAAGCACCCATAATAGCGAATGTAAAAGATGCTATGAGCATATACTTTACACCCTTGTTTAACTTATTTATTCTTTTCATGAGGCGAATTGTATAATGATTAACTTCATATTTGTATAATTTTGTAAATGAAAAAGGGAAACTTATGTCAAATTTAATTTTATTACTTATCTTAGGGGGTGTTTTTTACTATGTAATGAATAGTTATAACCGTTATACAGAATACTCAAAAGAAGCATTTAAAAAAATGAGTATCAATAGAGAATCACTTGAACATAGTGAGCTTGGTTTATTTGTAGCTCTTGTTGCTAAACTTGCCAAAGCAGATGGGAAAGTGGACAACCTAGAAGCTCAACTCATTAGCAACATGTTTAACGATATATCTGAGATTTTTCCAGAACCACTAAAAACAAAAGATATACTAAAAGATATATTTGCAGATGAAAAAGACAAAACTCACAATTTAGAAGATATAGCTTATACATTGGGGCAAATGACTAAAAGAGACAAAGCTAAACAGCAACAATTTATAGGATTTTTAATCCAATTAGCTTTTATTGATGGTAAAGTTAGTGAGAGTGAAGACAAAGTTTTACAAACCATAGCTAAAGCTTTTGACTTTAATCCAGATTTATACCATAAGATTTTTGACCAATTTGAAAAAATGATGCAAAACATAGATCCAAATGCAAATATAGATGAAGCATATAAACTTTTAGGTGTATCACCAGAAGATGATTTAAACACAATCAAAAAAGCCTACAGAAAACTTGTAAGAAAATACCATCCAGACATCATAAAATCTCAAGGAAAAAGTGAAGAATACATCAAAGAAGCAACACAAAAAACACAAGAGATAAATCAAGCATATGAGATGATAAAAGATGCTAAAAAATAGATATATACTTTCATCATTATTAGCTTTTTCCTCTTTAAATGCTGATAGTTTAGGCTCACTATTGTTTCATGGAAACTGTACCACATGCCACTACGAAACTAAAACTGTATCTGCTCCATCAATGGTGAATATACGCAAACATTATAAAACTGCATTTAGCAAAAAAGATGATTTTGTAAAATATATGTCAAAGTGGGTAGCCAACCCAAACCCAGAAACCTCCATAATGTTACAATCAATAGAAAAGCATGGTATCATGCCACATCTTGGCTTTGAAGAGGAAGCACTTAAAGAGATCGTAGAGTATATTTACGATACTGATTTTGCAAAAAGCCAAAAAGGGCATATTAACCAAAATCCCTCTCCCAAAAGAAATCTATCCAATCATTAGCTTCATTTATCCAATAATGTGGCTCATAAACAGAGGTCTTTTTATAAAAAAGTGTTGCCGATTTAAACTCTATATCTTCATTCCCACATGCCAGATAGTCCATAATAACTTTTAGAGTTTCACCACTGTCAGATATATCATCAAGCACCAAAACTCTTTTTGCCTCTTTAAAATCACAATCTCCAAAAACATTTAAAGAGTCTCTTTTACAATTTTTATCATACAATTCCGTTCTAATTGTTTGAACCTCTCTGATGTCCAGCCCTTCTGCCACAGCATGACAAAGTGTAAGCCCACCTCTTGCTATTCCCAAAATGGCATGTGGATTAAACTCTTTTACTTGCTCAATCAACTCTATCGTATCACTTTTAAAATTTTCATAACTATAATATTTCATAAACAAATTATACCACTGATAAATATTTTTTAAGATTATAATTGTATAATTTAGACAACAAAAAAAAGGATTTATTATGATTAAGACTATATCTTCAATAGCGTTAGCAGGGCTTGTTGCTGCTACAATTACTGGATGTGGAGGCGAAACACCTGCTCCGGATCAACAAGCAGAGCCTGACTTTCGTTGTAAACAAGAAAATGTATTAGCTCCAAAATGGACTTGTATTCCTATGGTTGAAGGTGCATATGCTGGTGTTGGTATTGCTCAAAAAAGTGCAGCTGGTATGGGACATATGAGAAGAGTTGCTTTAGCAAATGGCAGAAGCGATTTAGCTCAACAAATCCAATCTCAAGTAAAAGACAAAGTTGAAACTTTTACTCGTGCAACAGGTGTTGCTGATGATGAGACAGTTGAACATGTAACTATGGCAGTATCTAAACAAGTTGCAAAAGTTGATCTTAAAGGTTCAAAAAGTATTGATGCTTGGACATCTCCTTCTGGTTCTTTATATCTCTTAGTTACAGTACCAGAAAGCACAGTTAATGGTGAAGTTAAAAAAGCTGTTAAAACAAGCTTTAAAAATGAAAAAGCTCTCTGGCAACAGTTCCAATCTAAACAAGCTATGGATGGTCTTGAAAAAGAGTTTCCAACTAAATAATGATGAAATTTTTTTTAATCTCTGTAGCTTTACTTTTACTTTTGCTTAGTGGATGTGGTACTCAACCTCAAAAACAGGAGTATAAAGTATCTACTCCAGATTGGGTAAAAAACCCCAATCTAAATGGTAAAAGAGGTGCTATAGGTGTTGCAAGTAGAACTTACGACCAAAAAGAGTCAAGTAAAAGAAAACTTGCAATATCTCGTGCATTGGATGAACTAACACTCCAACAAGGTGTTAAAGTTCAACTTAGCATGACAAAAAGAGATGTTGTAAACAATGATGTAGCTTCAACACACATGGATACAAAAAGCAGTTACGATGCGAGTTCGACCGTAACAGCTCATATCCAAGGAGCTTGGGAAAACCCACTTACAGGTGAACTTTTTATCTGGATGGTTATGGATTAATCTGCATATAACGGAGTATCCGGACACCCATGTCGTTTCAGTTCGGACAGTTCAAGAAGAGATATTTTCTGTAACAGTATTTTAGCATAAAGTGTCCGAATGCTTTTTTAATATTCGTCACTTTTGATGCTAGATTTGATTTTCCTCATAGAAGGACCACT
>JAMOQK010000006.1 GCA_027064045.1 Sulfurimonas sp.
TTGTTTTAACTCTTTTATTTTAGCTTTTTTTAGAAAATTAATTTTTATGATAAAATCTATACTGTTCGTAATCTTTTCTATGCTATTATTTCTTATAAAATTTTAGGATGTCATATGAAAGAATATATTAAAGACCAGATTAAAAAATCTTATGAAACTAAACAAGATATTTATAATAATGATGAGTTGCTAAACAAGATAGAAGATGTTGCTAAAAAATGTGTAGCACTTTATAAAACAGATAAAAAAACAATTTTAGCTGGGAATGGTGGAAGTGCTGCTGATGCACAACATATTGCTGCTGAACTGGTTGGCAGATATGGTTTTGATAGACCTTCTATCCCCTCTCTTGCGCTTACTACTGACACTTCAAATCTTACTGCTATAGGTAATGATTATGGATATGATCAAGTTTTTTCCCGTCAACTTGAGGGGATGGGACAGAGTGGAGATATATTTATAGGGATTTCTACTTCTGGCAATTCACAAAATATTATCAATGCTTTTGAAGTTGCTAAAAAGAAAAATATTTTGAGTGTTGCTTTGGTTGGTAAAGATGGTGGAGAGATGGCTAAAATGGCTGATATTGCTTTAGTCGTACCAAGTGATAGTACTCCCCGTATTCAAGAATCTCATATTTTGATTGGACATATTATCTGCGATATAATTGAAAAAGAGATTTTTGGTGATGGTGTAAAATAATCTATGCAAAAAGCTCTTTTTTTAGACAGAGATGGTGTTATAAATGTTGAAAAAGATTATCTTTATGAGATAGAAGATTTTGAATTTATTGAGGGGATAATACCACTTTGCAAATATTATCAGAACAATGGCTATAAAATCTTTGTAGTTACTAATCAGTCTGGAATCGCTAGGGGTTACTACTCTGAAGATGATTTTAGTAAGCTTAGTGAGTGGATGATAAAAGAGTTTTTAAATTATGGTGTAGAGATTACAAAGATTTACCATTGCCCACACCACCCTGATATAAATGGAGAGTGTGAGTGTAGAAAGCCACATGCCAAAATGCTTTTAGATGCAAAAAAAGAGTTTGATTTGGATATGAAAAACTCAATTATGATTGGCGATAAAGAAAGAGATATTGAAGCTGGGTTAAATGCTGGAGTTGGTAGAACTTACCTTTTTAATGAAGATGGTAAAATTGAAAATTCAAAAGCTATTAAAATAGTGAAAAAATTAGATGAGATAAGAGATTAGATATGCTTATATTAAACACTGGTGGAACTTTTAACAAGATTTATAATAAAAAAAGTGGAAATCTTGATGTTGCTTTTAATAATAATGCCATAGAGAGAATTTTACAAACATATGAAGCTGAGTATGATTTGGCTGGTGTTATGTATAAAGATTCTTTGAATATGGATATAAATGACAGAAAAATTTTAGCAAATATTATAATGGAATCTAAAGATGATAAATTTATAGTGGTACATGGTACTGATACTATGGATGAGAGTGCTGAGTTTTTAGATGCTGTTTTTGAAGATAGGAAGATAGTTTTTGTGGGGGCAATGAAGCCTTTTGAGATAGATAATGTTGAAGCATCTTTTAACCTTGGTCTGGCGATAGGTTTTTTATATGCTCAAGAGAAAAATGGTGTTTATATCTGCATGAGTGGTTTTGTAAAACCTTGGAATAAGATAGTGAAAAATAAAAGTCTAGGAAAGTTTGAGCTTGTCTGAAAAAGTAAAATGTACACACTGTCATCTTGAGTTTTCTAAAGATGTAATGATTGTTGATGGTGAGCATTATTTTTGTTGTAATGGTTGTCAGGGGGTTTTTCATCTTTTAAGTGATGAGGGGCTTGATAGTTTTTATGAAAAAGCTGGTGCTACACAGCTAACTCCACCAACTACTCAATATGAAGATTCTTCAAATTTTGATGCTCCTGCTTTTTATGATAAATTTGTAAAAATAAATAGTGATGGATTTTCTCAGGTCTCTTTAGTTATTGAGGGGATTCACTGTTCTGCTTGTGTTTGGTTAAATGAAAAAGCCCTGCATAAGATGGATGGAATAATTGAGGTAAATATCAATTACACAAATAACAAAGCTATTATAGTTTGGGCAGATGATGTTGTAAAACTTTCACAAATTATAGATATGATAAGGGCAATTGGGTATAACGCTTTTCCTTATGATGCTTCCATTCAGGAGGCACATGCCAACAAAGAGAGAAAAGAATATTACTTGAAAATGTCGGTAGCCATCTTTAGCACTATGAATATTATGTGGATAGCTGTTGCTCAGTATGCTGGATATTTTAGTGGTATTGAACAAGATATGAAAAGTGTTTTAAATATTGGGGAATGGATATTATCTACACCTGTTTTATTTTACAGTGGTTGGGTATTTTTTAGGGGTGCTTATTACGGTCTAAAAACTAAAGTTGTCAATATGGATTTACTTGTCTCAACAGGAGCTTTACTTACATATATTTACTCTATATATATAACTCTTATGGAGGATGGGGAAGCCTACTTTGACTCTGTAACTATGATTATAACTTTTGTTTTAGTTGGTAAGTTTTTAGAGGTTTTAAGTAAGAAAAATGCTGCAGATGCACTTGATATTATAGGACAAAATATACCTAGTGAAGTAAATATAGTAGATAATGGTTCTATAGTTTCTTGTAAGCTTGAAGATGTGAAAGTTGGTAGCGTTGCTGTCGTTTCTTCTGGTGAAAAAGTTTTACTTGATGGGGAGATTATCAAAGGAAATGGTTCTTTTGATGAGTCTAGCTTGAGTGGTGAGAGCGAACCGATATATAAAAATATAGGTGATAGTGTTGTTAGTGGGACACTTAGTATAGATGCTGATGTCCATTTTAAAGTTAGTAAAGATTTTGAACATTCTACACTTAGTAACATTATCTCTCTTTTAGAATCTGCCATAAATAAAAAGCCTAAAATTCAGCAGATGGCAAATAAACTTTCAGAATATTTTTCAAGTACTATCTTATTTATCTCTTTTGTCTCTTTTGTTAGTTGGTATTTTTACTCATCAAATTTTGAACACTCTTTTATGATTGGTATAAGTGTAATTGTGATTGCTTGTCCTTGTGCTTTGGCACTTGCTACACCTGTTGCTACTTTAGTTGGTCTTAGTTTGGGTACAAAAAGGGGGATACTTTTTAAAGAAGCAGCTCAGTTAGAGACTATGGCACAAACTGATGTTTTACTTTTGGATAAAACAGGAACAATTACAGTTGGTCGCCCAGAGGTTGTAAATGAGAAAATATTTGAAAAGTTTGATAAAAAGCTTCTTTATTCCCTGGTAAAATCTTCAAATCATCCTGTGGCATGTGGGATAGAGGATTATTTAATATCAAAAGATGATACGATTCAAGATATAGTCTTTGATGAATTTGCACAGGTTCCGGCATGTGGGATTGAGGCAAAATACAATAATGATGAGATATTCGGTGGAAATCTTAGGCTTATGAGAGATAATGGGATGGATATATCTTATGACAGTGATAATACTCTATTTTATTTTGCTCTTAATAAAAAGATAGTTGCAGTGTATGAACTTAGTGATAAGATAAAAGATGAAGCCAAAGAACTTGTTGATGATTTAACCAAAAGAGGGATAAAAATCGTTATGCTTACTGGTGATCATGCTGGTATAGCTAAGAGAGTTGCTAATGAGATAGGTATAGATGAATTTTTTTATGAACAAACTCCAGAAGATAAATCAAAATATGTAGAGATGCTTCATAAAGAAAATAAAAAAGTAGTTATGGTTGGTGATGGTGTAAACGATATTTTAGCTTTAGCAAATGCTGATATTGGGATAGTTATGGGTAATGGTAGTGATATAGCAATAGAGGTAGGTGATGTTGTTCTTCTCAATGACTCTTTAAAATCTTTGCAAGATGCTTTTAAAATTTCTCGTACAACATTATATCTTATAAAACAAAATCTTTTACTTTCACTTATATATAATGGTATAACAGTTCCTTTGGCTATAGCTGGATATGTTATACCGTTAATTGCAGCTGTATCTATGAGTATAAGCTCATTATTGGTTGTTGGGAATTCTATGAGAATTCGTATGAAATGGGAGAAAGGTTGATATTATGGATAGTTGGTTAGTGGCTATGATGCTTGGTGCATCTATATTTTTGGGTTCTATCGCACTACTTGCTTTTTTATGGGCATTAAAAAGTGGTCAGTTTGATGACAGAGAGAAGTTTTTAAATGGTGCTAAGTTTGACGGTGTAGATGAGTTACGCGATGCAATAGAGCAAGAGAAAAAAGTAAAAGAGTTGAAAAAGAAAAACTATAAGCCTGAGTAATGAATTGCCAAAAGGCAATTCATAATCAACTTATTTTAAAGTTGAGATATATTTAGCTACTGCAGCTATTTTAGCGTCATCATAAGAAGCAACTTGACCTTTCATAAGACCTTTCATAGCTCCACCATAAGTTCCAGCTTTGTAACCTTTAAGAGCAGCTTCAGTTTTTGCAGCATCCCAACCAGCGATAACCTGAGACTTGTTAAGAGCTTTTTTCTCAGCTTTAGCACCATGACAACTTTGACATTTTTTAAATAACGCAGCACCATCTGCAGCCATTAAACCTACGCTTGCAACTAATAAAGCTAATGCAATTTTTTTCATTTTGATTCCTTAAGATTAATTTTCGAGCCAATTATAGTGATTTGAGTCTTAAATACTCGTTAATGATTTATATTGTATCATTTTATTAAATTTAAAACATATGGATGTGAAGATGAGATACATAGAAGATGACTTAAAAGATAAAACAATTTTAATAACAGGTGGAGCAGGTTTTATAGGTAGCAACTTAGCTTTTTATTTTCAAAATAATCATCCACATGCCAAAGTAGTGGTACTTGATAGTTTTAGAAGTGGTGAAACTTTAAGTAATGGTAATCTTAAAAGTTTTGGACATTTTAAAAATCTTATAGGATTTCGTGGTGAGATAATCAGTGGTGATATTAATGATAAAGATTTGCTTCTGGATTTAGAGATAAACTATAAATTTGATTATATTTTTCATGAAGCGGCAATTAGCGATACAACTGCACTTGAGCAAGATCTTATGATAAAAACAAATGTAAATGCTTATAAAGATTTATTAGAGTTAGCTATCAGGCATGATGCCAATATGATATATGCTTCTTCAGCTGCAACTTATGGCAATGCACTTTCTCCACAAAGAGTTGGCAGAGAAGCACCAAATAATGTTTATGGATTTTCTAAACTCAGTATGGATAATATAAGTCGTGAATATATGAAAGAGTGCGATATAAGCATAGTAGGACTTAGATATTTTAATGTTTATGGAAAAGGGGAATACTTTAAAAACTCAACCGCATCTATGGTTCTTCAGTTTGGTCATCAAATACTCGCAGGGAAAAATCCTCGTCTTTTTGAGGGAAGTGACAAGATACTTAGAGATTTTATATATGTTGAGGATATTATTCAGGCGAATATAAAAGCTATGACTCCAAAAGAGAGTGGTATTTACAATGTAGGAACTGCTAAGGCTAGAAGTTTTCAAGATATAGTTGACATACTCCAAAAAGAGATGGGAACAACTTTGGCATGTGAATATATCCCAAACCCTTTTGTCGGAAGTTATCAGTTTCATACTGAGGCAGATATACAAACAAGCAAAGAGATGCTTGGGTATGAACCAAGGTTTGAGATGGAAGATGGAATTGCCGCTTATGTTTGTGAGATAAAAAGAATATATGAAGAAGAAGTAAAATAGATGAAGAAACTTAAAAGTTTTACTCCAAATATTTTAGTAGTTGGTGATTTGATGATAGATCATTACCTTTGGGGTAGTTGTGAGAGAATAAGCCCTGAAGCTCCTGTTCAGGTTGTAGATATTGCAAAAGAGACTACTGTACTTGGTGGTGCTGGAAATGTTATAAACAATCTTGTTGCACTTGGTGCAAATGTAAGTGTTAGTAGTGTTATTGGTGATGATGATAATGGCGTAGAACTTACAAATATGCTCACTTCTATAGGTGTTGATATAAAAAACATAGCTATTCAAAATGGTAGAAAAACATCCAAAAAAAGTCGTGTTATTGCTGTGAGTCAACAGATACTCAGATATGATAAAGAGAGTAAAGAGGATATAACCAAGGAGTCTTATGAAAAGATTTTAAACTCTCTTAAAAGTGTTATATCTAAATACGACATGGTGATACTTTCTGATTATGGCAAAGGTGTTTTAAGAGATGAATTGTGTGAGGGTATTATAGAATTGTCAAATAAAAATGGTGTTAGGGTGTTGGTTGATCCAAAAGGGAGAGATTTTTCAAAATACAAAGGTGCTTACCTTTTAACACCAAATAAAAAAGAGGCGATACTTGCGACAGGTATTGATATAAAAGATAAAAACAGTTTAAAAGAGGCACTTTTAAAATTAAAAAGTGAGTGTGATTTGGGTATTTCGCTTATAACTTTATCTGAAGATGGTATAGCTACTTATGATGATGAACTAAAAATCTTTCCAACTGTTGCAAAAGAGGTTTTTGATGTAACAGGGGCTGGAGATACTGTTATAGCGAGTATCGCTTATGCACTTTCAGCAGGAAAAGACATTGAGGAAACTTCAGCTTTTGCAAATCTTGCTGCTGGTGTGGTTGTGGGTAAGATAGGGAGTGCAACAGTTACGCTTGATGAGATAGTGGAGTATGAGGCGAGTTTGCATAAAAGTACTTCTGATGCTCATATAAAAAGTTTTGATGATATAAACTCTATCGTGACTCGTTATAAACAAAACGGTAAAAAAGTTGTTTTTACAAATGGGTGCTTTGACATACTTCATGTTGGGCATGTAAAATACCTTCAAGAGGCTAAAAGTTTTGGAGATATACTTATAGTTGGATTGAATTCTGATGAGTCAGTATCGAGACTCAAAGGTCCAACTCGACCTGTAAATATAGCAGAGGACAGAGCTTACCTTTTGGCTGCACTTGAGGCTGTTGATTTTGTTGTGCCATTTAGTGATGATACCCCTTATGAACTGATCAAGATGATAAAACCTGATGTACTTGTAAAGGGTGGAGATTATGAAGGCAAAGAGGTTGTCGGAACAGAATTTGCTAGGGAATTGAAACTTGTTGAGTTTGTTGATGGAAAAAGCACAACAAAAACAATTCAAAAAATTCAAGGACAATAAAAATGATAAAAAAATTAGGCTTAGCTGTTTTATGTGCAACATCTGTTTTTGCTATGCACAGTGTGGAATTAAATGTTAATGATAAAGATATAGAGATTGGTGCAAAGCTTGATATGGGTCAATTTAGTGATGCCACTGAACCTGATACTGTATTTGTTGGTGGAAAATTTTTGCATGGAGATGATAGTCACAGCGATCTTAAAGATACTGATGATTATGGAGAGCTTAATTTTTTAATGAAGAGGGAGATTAGTGATACTGGTTTGAGCGTAGGCTTAGGAGTTAAGTTGAATTGTACAAAAAACTTTTCTTCTGTTCCTTTAGGTGCTGAAGTTAATTATAAATTACCAGTTGGTGGTCAAATACCAATGTATATTGGTGGGTATTTTTATTATGCTCCTTCTGTTTTAACAATGGAAGATGGGGATAGCTTTTTAGAATTTAGATTTGAATTTGATGCTCAAATTATCAAAAATGCTCATGTTATTGCAGGTTATAGAAGTTTAGATACTAATTATGATACAAATAAAGGTGGAGATACAAATTATAATAAATCAGCATATGCTGGTTTTAGGTTTGCCTTTTAATCTTTTGAAAATTATTATGAAAGCTAGGAATATATTTCCTCGCTTTCATAAAGCCTAGTTAAACAGTGCTTCTAATGCGTCAACACCATCTTTAGGTTCTACAATTTCACCAGTATTTTCATCAGTTGTTTCATCTGTTTCTACAAGTTCTATTTGCATACCAGTTAACATGGAAGCTAAACGGATATTTATACCACTTTTTCCTATCGCTTTGCTTTTTTGATCACCTGGTAGAGTGATAATAGCTTTTTCGTTTTCGCCATCTTCATTTTTAACTATCTCTACATGTGATATTATAGCTGGACTCATAGTACGAGACACAAAAAGCTCAGGGATACTCGTGTATTCTATACAGTCTATATTTTCACCTATAAGTTCTTCACTAACTGCATTTATACGAACACCTTTAACACCAACTGTAGCTCCGACGGCATCAACTTGTGGGTGAGTTGAGATGAGTGCAATTTTTGCTCTTTCTCCTGGTATTCTAGCTGCTTTTTCTATGATAACAGCTCCATCAGAGATTTCGGGAACTTCTAATGCTAAAAGTTCTTCTAAAAATTTTGGGCTTGTTCGAGAAAGCTCAATTTGAATACCGTTTTCTTTATCCATATTTACGCGTCTAACAACAGCTTTTATATGGTCTCCTACATTAAAAAACTCACCTTTTATACGACTTTTCATAGGTAACACAGCACGAATTTCATCAACTTCTATATATGTTGCATTTTGAGAATCTACTCTTGTTACTCGACCAGATACAAGTGTACCGACTTTTGATTTGTATTTGTTAAATAGTTCATCTTCTACTAATCTTTGTATGTGATACTCTATTTCTCTATGAAGTGCAGATGCTGCAGTTCTACCGTAATCTTCTAAACTATGAGGGATTTGTAGTTGATCTTCTATCTCTACTTGATCATCATATTCTCTTGCATCTGTGATGGATATGTAAGCAGGTGCAATCTCTTCGTCTTGTAATTTTTCGTCATCATCTGCTACAACAGTGATAGTCTGAATAACTTCAATGCTCTTTTTTTCTTCATCAACATTTGCTTCAAATGCAAATTTATTATCAATAACTCTTTTTGCAGTTTGAACAAATGCAGTCTTTAGAGCCTCTGTTACTTTTTTAGGTTCAAGACCTTTTTCGTGTGAAATAGCTTCAACAATATCTAAAATTTTTTCCATTATTATATCCTTTAAAAGGTTGTTTCATAAAAAATAAATGTTAAGTTTTTGGGGATTTCTCATGAAGTGGTGCAATTATACCCAAATTTTAATAAAAACATCTTTAATACGATTTTTATTACTTTTTGTATATAATACAATACTTTTAAGATATAAAGATTAAGGAATATATAATGGATTTAAAATTTGCAAGAGTAGAAATTGATGCTAAACCTAAAAAAGTTGATTTAGCAAAACTTGAAGCTAGTGTTGAAAAAGAGGATAGTGTGATTTTTTATTTTGATAGAGAAAACTCTCATAAAGATTTACTTGAACTTCAAGATTATTTTGAAGCAAAAGGTAAAAGTTTTTATATGAGTGAAGTTAAGTATGGACTCTCAGACAATGAGTATATGTACCAAGTTCATATCATAAATTAAGAGTTGAAAAAGATGGGTAAAAAGTTATTTATTGAGACTTTGGGTTGTGCGATGAACTCTCGTGATACAGAGCATATGATTGCAGAACTAACGGAGAAAGAGGGTTATACGACTGTATCTGATTTTAAAGATGCAGATCTTATTCTCATAAACACATGTTCGGTTAGGGAAAAACCAGTTTCAAAACTTTTCTCAGAACTTGGGATATTTAACAAAAAGAAGAAGCCACATGCCAAGATAGGTGTTTGTGGATGTACTGCTTCACACTTAGGTAAAGAGATTATAAAAAGAGCGCCTTATGTAAATTTTGTTTTAGGTGCTAGAAATGTATCTAAAATTACTCAAGTTTTACATAAAGATAAAGCTGTTGAGATAGATATAAATTATGATGAGAGTGAATTTGCTTTTAAAGATTTTCGCACATCCTCTTTGAAGGCTTTTATAAATATCTCTATAGGATGTGATAAAAGTTGTACTTACTGTATAGTTCCAAAAACCCGTGGAGATGAAGTTTCAATCCCTGATGCACTGATTTATAATGAAGCCCAAAGAGTTGTAAATATGGGAGCTAAGGAGATTTTTCTTTTAGGTCAAAATGTCAATAATTATGGTCGTCGTTTCTCAGGTGAGCATGAGAAGATGAATTTTACAGAACTTCTTAGAAGACTCAGTAAGATAGAGGGTTTGGAGCGTATCCGTTTTACTTCGCCACACCCTTTTCATATGGATGATGAATTTATAGAGGAGTTTGCGAACAATCCCAAGATATGTAAATCAATGCACATGCCACTACAGAGTGGAAGTACAAAAGTTTTAAAAGAGATGAAGAGGGGTTACTCAAAAGAGTGGTTTCTAAATCGTGTTGAGAAATTAAGAGCAGTTTGTCCACAGGCAACCATTTCAACTGATATTATTGTTGCTTTCCCTGGTGAGAGTGATGAAGATTTTGAAGATACTTTGGATGTTATGAAAAAAGTAAGGTTTGATCAGATATTTTCTTTTAAATATTCTCCTAGACCTGAAACAGAGGCACAACATTTTACAAATGTGGTGGATCCTGAAGTGGCTTCAGCGAGATTAACTCAGCTTCAATCTCTTCATACTCAAATACTTGATGAAAAAAATGCTACACAACTTGCAAAAGTTTATAGTGTTTATTTTGAAGAGTTGATTTCAGATGGGTTTGTATCTGGTAGAAGTGATAATAATCTAGTGATAAAAGTTAAGGGTTCAGAAGAACTTTTAGGAAAAATTATGGATGTTAAAATCATCTCTATCGGTAGAACAATTTTTATTGGGGAAATAGTTGCTTAAAAAAGTATTGCGTCGTTTAGCTTTATTTTTAGTTCCTTTTTTAGGCTCAGTTATAATTAGGTTTTTGTATTTTACAAATAAAAAAAAGTTTCATGCTCCACAAACTATAGGAGATGAACAAGTTATAGTGGCTTTTTGGCATGGTGAATTATTGATGGCACCATATGCTTATCTGAGATATAGAAAACCAAAAATAAAAGTTCTCATATCTGATCACTTTGATGGTGCTTTAATTGCGAATACTATGAAATATTTTGGTTTTGAAACGATTAGAGGTTCATCTAATAAAAATGCAGCTAGAACTTTAATACAATCTATAAAAGAACTTAAAAATGGGTATGATTTAGGTATAACCCCAGATGGTCCAAAAGGTCCAAGACATGAGGTTGCAGATGGTATTATTGTGATGGCTCAAAAAACTAAAGCAAAGATTATGATAGTTGAAATAAAGCCTAGTTCTTTTTGGCAGTTGTCATCTTGGGATAAGTTTGTTATACCAAAACCATTCGGTACTATTGATTTTTACATTAGTGATTTAATTGATATTTCCAATTTGGAATTTGAACAAGCACGAGATATGATAAAAGAGGGGTTATTAAAACATGAAAACTAAATTGCTATTCCCTTTTGTTGCTGTTTTTTTAGTTTTAACTATGGTAATTTACTTTTTAACACATCCATCTTATGATAAATCACTTAGAGCAAAATACTATTATGAAATTGGAGATTATCAAGAGGCTTATTCTTTGGCTAAAGAAGCTTTTAGTCTTGATTTATATAATCGTATGGCATCTACAATTATGACACAATCCCAAATTTCACTTAAATATGTTGCTTATATTAAGATGGGTGAAAAATATATGAAAGAGATTGATAAGATAGCAAATCAGGAAGTTATTTCAGACGCTGATAAAGCAAAAATAAGACTTATATGTGAGATTATGATGAGTTCATATATTAAGTTAGCCCCTAGCGTTATTACTGATGAAGAGTTGGTAAAACAGACAGCTAAATACCATGATGATTTTGAGAAGCTTTTTGAAAAAGTTACTAGATAGTTATAGAATCAAGTTCTTAGAATCACTTGAAAATTTAAGAGGGTATTCTGATTTGACTATAAAAAGTTATGATGAATCGATTAAGGAAGCATTGTTTTATATAGAAATCGTTGAAGAATCTCATAGGATAATTTTTAATTTGATGCCATATCGTATCAAAATAGCGCACCTAAATCCTAAAACTATTAGTAAAAAATTAAGTGCTATTCGTAGTTTTGTTGAATTTTTAAATGATAATAATTTTAAAGTTATCTTAAAAGCTGATGAGAGTGTAAAAGTTGCCAAAACATTACCCAAACCAATCTCACATGAAAATATACTTTTAGCTTTAAAAGAGGCAAAACCTATGGAAAAACTTGTTGTTAGTATGCTTTATACACTTGGTCTTAGAATTTCAGAACTTTGTGGAGTTAAATTAGAAGATATATCCCAAAGTTGGATAAGAGTTTTAGGTAAAGGTTCAAAACATCGTGATGTACCAATTATAAAGTCAACAAAAGAGTTAATTGATGAATATTTAGCAACATCAGCACCAAAAAAATATCTTTTTGAGAAAAATGGCGAAAAATTAAGCGAAAATAGTTTAAGATATATTGTTACTAAAGTGTTTAGAAGGGTTGCTTTGAAAGTTACTCCCCATCAACTTCGACATTCTTATGCTTCATCGCTATTAAATGGTGGTGCGCCAATAGTTGATGTGAGCGAGTTGCTTGGGCATTCTTCAATGGCAACAACGCAGATATATACAAAATTAGGTAGTGCATTGAAACAACAAAATTATAACAAAGCACATCCACTTTGTGGGATGGGTAAGTGATGTTAAGTAAACTTTTTGAGTCGTTATATCTTAAAGTATTTATAAGTATTGTTGTATTTCGTGCTAAAAGTGTGGTTTATGTTGAAACAGTTGGTAAATCTGGAGTTATAGATACTTTTGAAGAGAGTTTTGATACAACAGGTGTAGATGCCAAAATGTATGAATATATCTCCACGCATCTGAGTGAATCCCCATTTTATTATATATCTATTTTAGACAAATCACTTTCCCAAGGGGCTTGTCCAAGTTGTTCATCTAAAGAGATGTCGCAGTATTTTGATGTTTCATCCTCTAAGTATATTTGTTATGCAAAGAGTTGGAGCAGTTATACATCTAAGCTAGATATACACTCTTTAGAGAAGGAATATTCTAAAATTGGTCTTGATTTTATTTTTTCCCCTTTTGTAGTTTTAGCAAAATTTTTTAAAGACAAGATAGATACAAATATGGCCATGTTTATCTTGATAGAAGATAGTTTTATTACACTCAGTGTGTTTGATAATTCTGAGTTATTGTATGCCCAACATCTTGATATGCAACACCATGAAGATTCTGATGAACTTTTGATGCAAGAAAATGATGTTGATGATACTGATTTAGAGATTGATGATATAGATTTAGAAGATTTTGATGCCGATGAACTTGATAATTTAGGCGATATAGAGGATTTGGATACTGTTGATGATTTAGATGAATTTTCAGATGCAAAAGATATAGATGAAGAAAGTGAAGATAAATCTGATGATTTACCAATTAAAGAGATAGATTCTTTTAATGAAGACTATCAAAGATTTCTACTTATTCAAGGTGCTATTAGTGATTTTTATAAAAATGAAAAATATAAAAGTCAATTTATAGAATCAACTTACATAGCAGATGGTGTAGGTGTTAGTGGTGATTTAAAACGCTATCTTGAAGAAGAGATGTTTTTAAATGTATATGTTAGAAGTATGGATTTAAATGTTGAAGTTTGCGAGTTGGCAAAGGCAGAGTTACAATGAAATATAGTTACATAAAGCCAAGAAGAAAAACAATCATCTCTCCTGAATTGCAACTATTGTTTGTTTTTTTTGGTATAACTCTACTTATGTTATTTCTAACATATGCTTTTTTACTGTTTAAAGATTATAGATTTTCACAAAATATGCAAGATATAGATAACAAGATAATTGAGTTAAAAAATAATACTTCAAAAATGAAAACTCAGATAGCATTTATAGAAAAAGAAAATTTATTAGCTCAGAAGATTTATACCCAAAATAGTGTTTTAAAAGATTCTATATCAAATCTTTTTGATTTGGTTCCACAAAGAATTACTCTCTCTGAAGCAAAATTACTTAAAAATGGTCTTATTTTCTATGGAATAACACCAAATAAAGATATATATAACTTTATGCTTCAAGCCCCACTTCGTTCTATATTTCATAAAACATATACTAGTTTCTATCCACTTTCCAATGGTTGGTTACGATTTGTTTCTACCAATTATATTGATGATAATGAGATAGATGAAGAGATAGACAACACTTTAAATGAGGAACTATAATATGAAAGTTAATATTTCTCGTCAAAATATCTATCTTTTAGCATTATCAACTTTCTTACTTTTGTTTGTATTGTTGTTTTCTTTTTTAGTGCTTATTCCAAAAGGTAAAGAGTATAGAGAAGAAAGAAATGAACTAAAAAAAGCAAATCGTGAACTTAGAAAATATGAAAATTTTGATAGTGATACTTTTTCATTGCTTAAAAAACTTCAATCCGATAATAGACATATTATCACTGCTTTTAAGACAGACTTTAATGCAGATAGATTTGAGAAGCAAAATAAAAATTATTTTAGCTCATTAAGTGTTTCTAAAAAGGTATTTATAGATAAAGTTGAGGATGAGTTTAGTGTTTATGAAGTAAATACAACCTCTCATATATCTTCGCCAAAAAGTTTTTATCAGTTTTTAGATGCTGTAAATAAAGGTGATTGGATGATTAAGATTAATTTCCCCATTAATTTTAAAAGAGATGCCGATATGATTCGATCTTCTTTTACCATGAGGGTTTATAAAGCTTCTAGGGAGTCAAATAGTTCCAAGTAGCTTTTTGATTTGCTTAGTGGCTTGAGTATTTGTGTAGAGATACGGTCTGAGTTTTGGCTCTATCTTTAAAACTCTACACTCCTCTTTAAATGTTTTTGGCATATATAAGTTTTGATTTTTATATGGTGCGATAAAGACATAGCCATGTTCTTGATTTACTACAAACTTTCTACCCAAAACTACAGTTTTTTGTGTTTTTAGAAGTTCTCTTTCATTTGCACTTGGCATGTGGAGTTTTGTTTTTAGGTATTTATCTATGGTGAAAATATCTGCTCTTTTATTGTTTGAACTTTTAAAGTATGCAAAATCACCTATGATTTGTGCTTTAGTATCTTGTACCAATTCTTTTCTATCTTCATCTATATAACTAAAACTTTTTTTGATACCACCGAGATATTTTTTTAAAAGTGGGTTTGTTATGTTGTGTCTAAAAGAGTTTCGTTTTATATTTTCATCAAAGTTTGTTTCATCTTGAAAATATTTTAGATTGTTTTCATTTAAAAAGCTTAGTAACTCTTGTTTGTCAAGGTGAAGAAGTGGTCTTAAAAGGGTATAAAAATTTTTATCCTCTTTTTTTTGCATCCCTGCCATCTCAGCACATCCTGCACCTTTACAAAATTGCATAAGCATCCACTCAAATCTGTCACCTAGATGATGGGCTGTTAAAAGAGTTTCGTAACTATACTCTTTTATAAGTTTTTCAAAAAAATCATATCTTATCTCTCTAGCTTTTGCTTCAAAGTTATTTTCTAGTTTTGGAGCAACTAGTATATGGCATGTGGAGTTATACTTTTTTGCAAGTTCTTGGGCATAGTTAACTTCCTTTTTACTTTGTTCTCTTAGCCCATAATCCACTATGGCTATATCAAACTTAATATTATGTTGTGTAAGTAAAAAAAATAAAGCAGAGGAATCCACACCACCTGAAAATGCCAGAAGGTTTTTAGTGTCTTTGAGTAGTTCTATAGATGAATTATTAAGCATTATCAACCGTAGCAGTTAAAATTTCGCCAACCAATTCTGTTACTTTGGCTTTATAGATTTTGCCAAATTCCAACTCTGCATCTTTTGTCATATCATTTACATATATTTCGCCATCTATTTCAGGCGCCCAAATGAGTTTTCTTGCACTTAGCAGGTATTCATGCTCATCACTTTCACCATCTATTATTAACTCTATATTTTTCCCTACCTCTTTTTGTAAAGATTTTTGAGTAGATTTTGAGGCGATGTCTCCTAAAATTTGCGATCTTGAAGCGATAAGTTTTGCAGAGATTTTCTCACTCATATCATAAGCAGGAGTAGTTTCCTCATCTGAATATGAAAATACATTTATACGGTCAAATCCAAAATCCTCGGCAAATTTACACATCTCATCAAACATCTCAGCTGTTTCGTTTGGGTGTCCAACGATAAAACTTGTTCTTACAAATGAATCTGGCAAACTTCTCATAAAGTTTAGTAATTCAAGAGTTTTTTCTTTGCCAAATCCCCTTTTCATGATACGGAGCATATCGTCATTTATATGTTGAATCGGCATATCAAAATAGTTATGAAAAAGCTTACTTTTTGCTATGTTTTTTAAAAGTTTTATAGTTGTAGTTGATGGGTATAGGTAAAGGATACGGGCAGATTTAACACCCTCTATGAGTTCTATCCTTTGTATAAGCAAACTAAGTCCATCTTGAATGTCTTGGTCTCTTAGATATGAAGAGCTGTCTTGTGAAACAAAACTAAAATCAAAGTATCCTTTTTTAACAAGACTCTCAACTTCTTTGGCAATTGAATCTAGGTTTCTTGAGTGGAGTTTACCTTTAAAAGATGGTATGGCACAAAAACTGCACTGTTGATTGCACCCTTCTGAAAGTTTTATGTAAGCATGATAAGTTGAACCAGTTACAACTCTTTCTTGTCCATCTATGAGAAAAACTTCTTCGCTAAATCTACTTTTTTTCTCACTTAAAAGCTCATCAATCCTCTCATAATCTCCAACCCCTGTAAATATATCAACCTCAGGCATCTGTACATAAAGTTCATCTTTATATCTCTCACTTAAACATCCTGCCATAACTAAGAGGGAATCTTTTTTTCTGGCTTCGTGTAGAGATAAAACTGTGTGAACAGATTCCTCTTTTGCAGCGTCTATAAAACCACAGGTATTTACTATGATAACATCAGCATCGCTTTTGTCATCAGTGAGTTCAAAGTTTTGAAGTTTGCCAAGCATCACTTCTGTATCAACAAGATTTTTTGTACAGCCCAAAGAGACTATGTGGAGTTTGTTAGCCATATTTTCACTTTATAAATATTTTTTACAATTATATCGTATAATCGCTTTATGAAAATATATGATGTAGTAATATTGGGTGCAGGGGCGAGTGGATTGATGTGTGGTGTCCATCTAAATAAAAATTTAAAAGTGGTTATGGTTGATACAAATCAAAAAGTTGCCCAAAAATTAAAAATCTCAGGTGGTGGGAAGTGCAACATCACAAATGTTGAGGTGAGTGAGAGAAATTTTGATGGTGAAGGAAAGTTTGTATCTGGAATTTTAAAACAGTTTTCAAAAGATGATTTGCTTGGTTTTTTAAATCAAAACCATATAAAACCAGTTCTTAGAAAAAACAGATATTATTTTTGTAAAAACTCTTCAGATGAGATTATAGACCTATTGAAAAAAAAATCTCGGCATGTGGATTTGCGTTTAAACAGTGCTGTTGTGAGTGTGAAAAAAACAGATGATATTTTTGAGATACAAACATCAAAAGGGCTGATAAGAGCTAAAAAAGTCGTTGTTGCAACTGGTGGAAAAAGTTTTAAGAACCTTGGTGCTAGTGAGATTGGATTGAAAATAGCAAAAGATTTTGGTTTGAAAGTTAAAGAATTTACTCCTGCTTTGGTTGGATTTACCCTACAAAAAGATCAGTTTTGGATGAAAGAGTTGAGTGGGCTTAGTTGCGAAGTTGAGATAAAAGTAGAAGATAAAATTTTAAAAGAGGAGATGCTTTTTGCTCACAGGGGCATTAGTGGACCAGCTGTTTTATCTGCTTCACTTTATTGGAAAAAAGGGAATTTAAGTATAGATTTTTTACCACAAAAAAATATTTTAGAGTTGATAAAGGGGAGTAAAAAGCTTCTTAGTTCTGTTATCCCATTGCCAAAAAGACTCTCAAAGGCGATTTTAAAAGCTTTGGATGTTGAAGATGTAGAGTGTAAAAAAGTCACACAAGAGATGAAAGAAAAGTTAAAATTTATTCATGATTATAAATTTGCTCCTGCTGGAAATTTTGGTTTTACAAAGGCAGAAGTTAGCCGTGGTGGGGTTGTAAGCGATGAATTAGATTTAAAAACATTAGAGGCTTGGCATGTGGAAGGTTTGTATTTTATAGGTGAAGTTGTGGATGTTACAGGTGAGCTTGGTGGATATAACTTTCAGTGGGCTTTTAGTAGTGGTGTTGTTTGTGCAAGGGTGATTAATCACTCAACTAAAAAAGTTGAGTAACTATCTCTTTTGCCTCTTTTTGTATGGTTTTTAGATGTTTTTCATCTATAAAACTCTCAGCATAGATTTTATATACATCTTCGGTTCCAGATGGACGAATGGCAAACCAACCATTTTCTGCAACCACTTTTAAACCACCTATCTTTGCGCCATTGTCTGCTACTGTGATGATTTTTTCTATCTTCTCACCTGCTAGAGTTTTTGACTTTATATCATCTGGGGATAGGTTTTTTAAAATCTCTTTTTGCTCATGAGTTGCTACTGCATCAACTCTTGCATATAGGGGAGAACCAAATTTTTGAGTAAGTTTTTCATAAGATATTCCAGCATCATAACCATTTCTTGCTAACATCTCAACACTTAAAAGCGTCATTATAATCCCATCTTTATCGGTACTCCAAAGACCTTTGTTCTTTCTTAAAAAACTAGCACCAGCACTCTCCTCGCCACCGAAGAAAATCTCTCCATCATTCATAGGCTCAACAAACCATTTAAATCCAACAGGTGTCTCAAGAACTTTTATATCATTGTCTTTACAAACTCTGTCTATCATGGAACTGCTTACGAGTGTTTTTCCAACACCTAAACCTTTAAAATCCCTATTGTTATAAAGATAGTCTATGGAAACTGCAAGGTAGTGGTTTGGATTTAAAAGTCCTTTGCTTTTTGTGACAATCCCATGTCTGTCGAAGTCGGTATCGTTTCCAAATGAGATGTCAAATTTGTCTTTTCTTTCAATTAACCCTGCCATGGCATGTGGGCTTGAACAATCCATCCTTATTTTTCCATCTTTATCGCAGTGCATAAATGAGAATGTAAAATCAGCACTATCGTTAAATACTTCCATATTGAGGTTATATTTTTCTTTAATAGCTTTGTAGTATGCAAAACCACTTCCACCCATCGCATCTGCACCAATTTTAAGGTTTGATTTTTGGATGAGTTGCATATCTATCACATTTTCTAAATCATCTACATATGGTGTTACAAAATCATACTCAATGAGATATTTTGATTTTAATGCTTCTTCTAGGGGTAATCTTTTTACATCTTTTAAACCGTTTGCTAAAATCTCATTTGCTCTGTTTTCTATCCATTTTGTTATATCTTCATTAGCTGGACCACCGTTGGTTGCATTGTATTTGAAGCCACCATCACTTGGAGGGTTATGAGATGGTGTAACTACAATCCCATCTGTGTTTTCATTTGTAAGTATGGCATGTGAGATAACAGGTGTTGGAGTGTAATCAAATGTATAATATGTAAGCACTTCATTTGCCGCTAAAACTTCTAGTGCTGTTTTTTGAGCAGGGGTTGAGAGTGCATGTGTGTCCATCCCTATAAAAAGTTGGTTTTTTACTTTGCCTTTTCTGTATTCTGCTACTGCTTGAGTGATAGCTAGAATATGACTTTCATTAAAACTACCACTAAATGCATTGCCTCTATGTCCAGATGTTCCAAATGCAACTTTATTTGTGATGTTTGATAAATCTGGTTTGAGTGTGTAGTAACTACTCACTAAGTCTGCTACATTAACTAAGATCTCTTTTGGTGCTTTTTTCCCTGCTAAAATACTTACTGACATTTGTAAAACTCCATGTTTCTTATAATTATAATAAGAAAAATTGAAAAAACATAACATAATCTATTTAAATTTCATAATTTCATAAAAAATATGCTACTTATTACTCAAAAAGAGATAAAATATTCTAATTAAATAATTTAAGGAAAAAATGATGGCATTAAAAGTAGCGATAAACGGAACAGGTCGTATAGGTATGATTGTGGCAAAAATTGTTACAAGCAGAGATGATATAGAGTTAGTAGCGGTTAATTCAACTGCAACGCCTGAGATGCTTGAATATCTTTTTAAATACGATAGTGTTCACAGTGGTGTTGATGCAAAAGTTATAGATGAAAAAACAATTATAATAAATGGTAAAACAGTTGCATTGTCTTCTACTCGTAATCCTGAAGATTTAGAGTTTGGAAAAGCTGGTGCTAAAGTTGTTATAGAGTGTACTGGTGTATTTTTAACTACTGAAAAAGCAAAAGCATACTTAAAAGATGGTGTTGAAAAAGTTGTGATGAGCGCACCTGCAAAAGATGATACTCCAACTTATGTTTTAAATATCAACACAGATGAATACAAAGGGGAAGCTATCATCTCAAATGCTTCTTGTACTACAAACTGTTTAGCACCTATTTGTAAAATTTTAGATGATGAACTTGGTATAGAAAATGGTCTTATGACAACTATTCACTCTTATACAAATGATCAAAATGTTTTAGATGTTAAACATAAAAAAGATATGAGAAGAGCAAGAGCAGCTGCAGTAAATATGATACCAACAACGACAGGTGCTGCAAAAGCTATCGCTTTGGTTATGCCACAACTAAAAGGTAAACTCAACGGTTATGCTATGCGTGTTCCAACTCCAGATGTGAGTGTTGTGGATTTGACATTAAACCTTAAAAAAGAGACTACAAAAGAGGAGATAAACGCTATCTTTGAAAAAGCGGCTCAAACAAACTTTAAAGGGCTTGTTGAGATAGATAATGACAAAAGAGTTTCATCTGATTTTATAGGCTCAACTTACTCCTCAACTTTTGTACCTGATTTAACAACAGTTGTAGATGGAAATGTTGCAAAAGTTGTGGCATGGTATGACAATGAGTGGGGATATTCTAGCCGTTTGGTTGATATGTGTGTGCTTGTAGGAAATAAATAATGTTGTCTTTTAACAAGGAGTTTAGTCTTGAGATAACTTCTGACCTTCAAGAGATTATGCAAAATGCTAAAAGTAAAGTCAAAGAGGAGATGGATAGTGAGAGAGTAGGTTATTATAAACTTCCAAAAACTTCTTTGGTAATGGTAGAAGAAGCTAAAGCTCTTGAGCTAGAGCATATAAAACAGATAGTTATCATAGGTATAGGTGGCTCTTCACTTGGGATAAAAGCGATAGATTCTATCCTTCGTCCCATAACTCCACATGCCAAAGAAGTTTTATTTTTTGAAAACTCCGACCCTATTACCATCTCATCAACTATGGATAAAATTAATAAAGATGAGGCATGTTTTTTTATCATCTCAAAATCTGGTTCGACGATAGAAACAACTTCTATATTTAAAACCATAGTAGATAGATTTGAATTAGAGTTAGATGATGCTAAAAATATTTTTGCTATAACTGATGATGGTTCATCTTTGTCTGAATTTGCAAATCATCATAACATTGTGCAGTTCAATATACCACACAATGTTGGTGGTAGATTTTCTGTTTTGTCTGCTGTTGGTGTTGTTCCGCTTCAAGTTGCTGGTTATGATATGGCTAAGGTTTTAGCAGGTGGGGATGACTTTTTAGATAGTTTTTTTGATGACAAGGAAGAACATCTTTTAAGAAAGGCAGCTTTTGTTTATGCAAACTTTAAAAAACTTAGCATAAATGTTGTTTTTTCATATTCTGACTGTTTAGACAATCTTACAAAATGGTATGTCCAACTTTGGGGTGAATCTCTTGGCAAGATAGATAAAAATGCTCAAAATGTTGGGGTTACTCCTATAGGGATTATTGGTGCAGTTGATCAGCACTCATTTTTACAACTTATCATAGAAGGACCAAGAGATAAAACTATAACTTTTATAAATATAGAAGATTTTAGTAATAACCTAAAAGTACCTGATATAACTCTCAAACATATAGAAAAAACAAACTTTATAAATGGGCAAACTTTCAGCGTACTCATAAATGAACAGTGCAAGGCGACTATGCAAAGTGTTATTGAGAGTGGTGTTGAAGCTGACTCCATAACTCTTGATGAGATTTCAGAAAGAAATGTTGGTGCTATGATAATATACTATGAACTTTTAACATCTCTTGTTGGTGCTATGTTCGATATAAATACTTACAACCAACCAGGTGTTGAACTTGGTAAAACTATTTTATATAAAAATTTAGGAAATAACTGATAATGAAACTTCACTCTTATGATATTAAGAAAAAATATTCAACTGGTGTTGCATACTTCTCTATGGAGTTTGCAATAGATCAAGCTTTAAAAATCTACTCTGGTGGTTTGGGATTTTTAGCAGGTTCACATATGCGAAGTGCATACGACCTTAAACAAAATGTTGTTGGAATTGGGATGCTTTGGAGTTTTGGTTATTATG
>JAMOQK010000007.1 GCA_027064045.1 Sulfurimonas sp.
TCATAATTAAATGACCTTCTAACAACTGAGATAAGAGTACCATCACCACCAAGAGTCACAAGAGCATCACACTCTTTACATAATAAATCAAACTCAACCCCAAAGACATCAATCATCGTAGCACTGACACTATCTACATAAACATCAATATTATGATTTTTGAAAATCTTCTCAAGTCTAAAAAAATCATCTTTTAACTCGGGGGTAGATGGTCGTAAGATAACGCCAACTTTCTTAATCTTTTTTTTATCCAAAACAACTCTTTATAGAAATATTTTTCTTTATTATACAATTTTTAGATAATATTCCTTACAAATTTAAACAAGGAATATAAAAATATGGCAATTTTCGAAGTAGATGAGAGTGATTTTGAAGAAATCAAGTCACAAGAGCTAGAAAAAGAAAAGTTTATAATACTGACATTTGGCTCAGAATTATGTGATGGGTGTCAGGCACTTGAATTTGAATTAGAAGAACTAGAGAACATGCAAAACATATCTATTTTAAGTGTAGATTGTAACGATTCACAAGAACTTTGTGAATTATACAACATAGATAGAGTCCCAACAATCATCATATATAACCCAAAAGATGAAATTATACTACACCATGAAGGTGTTATGCTCTATCAAGATATGTTAGAGATAATAAACAAATAAGGCAATTTTCGATATAATCGCGAAAATTATATTATTAAAACTCAAGGATTTTTATTTGAGAACTCATTATTGTACAGAACTAAACGAAAAAAATGTAGGGGAAAAAATCACAGTAGCTGGTTGGACAAACAGCTATCGTGACCACGGTGGAATTATTTTTATCGATTTACGCGATAAAACAGGTTTAATTCAACTTACTTGTGACCCAGAAGATAGTGCTTCAGCACATAAAATAGCCGACAGTGTTCGTGATGAGTTCGTTCTTATCGCCAAAGGTACAGTTCGTCTTCGTGGTGAAGGCTTAACAAATCCACGCTTAAAAACAGGTGCTATCGAGATTGTTGTTGATGAGTTGATTATAGAAAACAAATCTGCTCCAGTACCATTTGTTATAGGTGATAAAAATGTTGGGGAAGAAACTACTCTTAAATATCGCTATTTAGAACTTAGAGATCCAAGTGTATATGAAACTTTTCGTCTTCGCTCAAAAGCAGCCATAGCAGCTAGAAATGTTTTAGATGCAAACGGTTTTTTAGAAGTTGAAACTCCAATTTTAACAAAATCAACTCCAGAGGGTGCAAGAGATTATCTTGTTCCATCTCGTGTTCACAATGGT
Source organism: Sulfurimonas sp. (assembly GCA_027064045.1). Classification (GTDB taxonomy): domain Bacteria; phylum Campylobacterota; class Campylobacteria; order Campylobacterales; family Sulfurimonadaceae; genus Sulfurimonas. The sequence continues at coordinate 1,276 of JAMOQK010000007.1, forward strand.
GAATTTTATGCACTTCCACAATCTCCACAACTTTTTAAACAACTTTTGATGGTTGGTGGTTTTGACAGATATTTTCAAATTGCGAAATGTTTTAGAGATGAAGATTTAAGAGCAGACAGACAACCAGAATTTACTCAAATAGATGTTGAGATGAGTTTTTGTAACCAAGAGGATGTTATAAAAGTTGCAGAAGATTTGCTTGAAGGTATATTCTCGGCATGTGACATTGATGTAAAACCACCTTTTAATCGCATAACTTACAAAGAGGCTATGGAACTTTATGGAAGTGACAAACCAGACTTAAGATATGATTTAAAAATGGTAGATGTTATCGACATCTTTGAGAGATGTGACAATGAAATCTTTACAAATATAGCTGCACAACCTCACAAAAACCGTATTAAGGCTCTTAGAGTTCCAGGTGCTGATTTAGTATTTTCTAAAAGAGAGATGAAAAGCTTTGAGAGTTTTGTTCGTCAATTTGGCGCGCATGGTCTTGGTTATTTTCAAATGAAAGAAGATGGACTCAAAGGTCCTCTAACTAAATTTTTCAGCGAAGAAGATATACAACTTATCATAGAAAGAACTGAACTTGAAGTTGGTGATGTTGTTTTCTTTGGTGCCGGTGAGAAAAAAACTGTATGGGATTACATGGGAAGATTTAGAATTTTCATCGCTGAACATGAAAAAATGAACCTTATAGATGAAAATAAATTTGAGTTTGTATGGGTTGTTGACTTTCCAATGTTTGAAGTGGAAGACGGAAGAGTAAAAGCACTTCATCACCCATTTACAATGCCAAAAGATACAGATAAAAATGATGTTGAAGAGATTGAATCTATCGCTTATGATATTGTTCTAAATGGTACTGAACTTGGTGGTGGATCTATCCGTATTCACAAAGAAGAGATTCAAGAAGAGGTATTTAAACTTCTTGGAATAAGTGAAGAGGAAGCTCAAGCAAAATTTGGTTTCTTGTTAGATGCACTTAAATTTGGAGCGCCTCCACATGGTGGTTTTGCTATGGGATTTGACAGAATGATGATGATTATAAGCAAAAAATCTTCTATCCGTGATGTTATTGCATTTCCTAAAACTCAAAAAGCAGCTTGTATTTTAACCAATGCACCAAGCGAAGTGGACAATACTCAGTTAAGAGATTTACACATAAGATTAAGAGAACAAACAAAAGCATAATGAAAAAGTTATTTTTAATCATAGGTGCACCCGGATCTGGCAAAACAACAGATGCAGAGTTAATTGCTAAAGCAAATGATGAGATAACTCACTATTCGACTGGTGATATGCTTCGAGCAGAAGTTGCCAGTGGTAGTGAGATTGGTAAAAAAATAGAGAATTTTATATCTAAAGGGTTAATAGTTCCCATAGATATAGCCATAAAAACCATTATCAATGCCATAAAATCTGCCCCAACTGATACGATTATACTTGATGGCTATCCAAGAAGTATGGAACAACTAAATGCATTAGAAGAGTATCTAAATGATGAACTTAAACTTATAAGTGTTATAGAAGTTGAAGTAAGTGAAAAAACAGCCCGAGATAGAGTTTTAGGTCGAAATCGTGGTGCTGATGATAACAATGAAGTTTTCAACAACCGTATGAAAGTTTACTTAGAACCATTAGAAGATATAAAAAACTTTTATAAAAATAAAAATTTGTTAAAAACCATCTCTGGTGAGGGAAGTATAGAGGAGATTGTATCACAGATGCAAAAGTTTATATTGTCTTCTCTATAAAAGACAAAAAAACACCATGGCACAGTTAAAAGGTACGGTTTTAACCGTACTTTTTAAGCACCAAGTTTAGAAACTATAGCTTTTTCAACATCTTTTATATCTGCCGTTCCATCAACTGTAATATAAATCAATGAACTATTTTTAGAAGCCATATCTTTATAGTAACCTATAAGTGGGCTGGTTAATTCATGGTAAACTTTTAATCTATCTAAAACCACTTCCTCTTTATCATCATCTCTTTGAACCAAATCTTCACCAGTTTCATCATCTTTACCATCAACTTTTGGTGGATTATAAACTATATGATAAGTTCTACCACTGGCTAAGTGAGCGCGACGACCAGCCATTCGAGTTACTATTTCAGAGTCTGGCACATCTATCTCTATCACAGCATCTATCTCTATACCTGCATTTGTCACAGCATCAGCTTGTGGAAGAGTACGAGGAAAACCATCTAAAAGATAACCATTTTTACAATCATCTTCGGCTATTCTATCCTTTACAAGACCTATAATTATATCATCAGTTACAAGTTGCCCTGCATCCATAGCTGCCTTTGCCATTTTCCCCATCTGTGTTCCAGCTTTTATAGCTGCTCTTAACATATCACCTGTAGAGATTTGAGGGATATTATATTTTTTTGTTAAAAATTGAGCTTGAGTACCTTTACCAGCACCTGGCGCTCCAAGTAAAATTATTCTCATGTTTTCTTCCTAAAGTTTTAATACTGAAATTATATATAAATGAGTTTAAAATAAGCTAGTCCTCTTCAACAAATCCAAAATCTTCATCATCACCTTTTTGAGCATCTAAAATATCTTCTATCAGCTCTTTACACTCATCTTCATCAATATCACCACTTTGTATATCATCCAAAACATCTTGTAAATCTGCTTTAAACTCACGAAGTTCTTCTATCTCCTCTTTAGCATCCTCTGTTGCTTCTTTATTATCAGCAATCTCTTCAAAAATCTCATCCAATCTTTCCTCAAGATCAGGAATAACACTTTTTGTTAATAACTCTTCTAATTTTTGTGCTTGTGACATAATAATATTACCTTTTATTTTAATTTAGTTTTCAAAAGATTAGTAAAATCTTCTGCTTTTATTGGTTTAGAAAAATAGTATCCCTGCATATAAGAACAACCTTTTTCTAAAAGATACTCTTTGTTCTCATTGCTTTCAACACCTTCAGCAATCACTTTTAGATTTAAGGCATTTCCTAATGCTATAATAGCTTTAACAATCTCTTGATTTTCTTTCTCTTTGTGCATATTCATTACAAAAAATTTATCTATTTTTATTTGTGAAACTGGAAATTTACTTAGATATGTAAAAGAAGACTCACCTGTTCCAAAATCATCTATAGCTAAGGTTACACCAAGATCTTTAATCTTATTTAATTTAACTATATTATCTTCAGCTTCTCGCATAACTTCTCTCTCTAGTATCTCCAATTTCAACCAACTAGCTTTAAATGAATTCCTTTTCATACATTTTTCAAGTTTTGCAATAAAGTTTGGACTCTCTAGCTGTTTCATAGATAAATTTAAAGATAACATACCAGGGCTCAGTCCATCATCATAAAGTTCTGAAAACTTTTTCATAGCAGTTTCCATCATAAAATCATCTAGCTTTATAATAAGATCACTTGTCTCAGCCACAGGTATAAATACATCTGGAAAAATCAAACCTTTTTGTGGACAAATCCACCTTATAAGTGCTTCAGCACCAATAATTTTATTCTCTTTTGCATCTATTAAAACCTGATAGTATGGTTCAAAATGATTATTTTTTATAGCATCTCTTATATCACTATTGATTTTAATTTTTTCAGAGATTATCTTTGTCATTTCATTTGAATAAAACCTCTGTTTATTTTTCCCTTCTGACTTAGCTTTATACATCGCTGTATCAGCATATTTTATAAGGTCATGCAAATCTTTTGTATCATCTGGATATATACTTATCCCTATACTACAGGATATATTAATTCTATGTCCTTGAATACTATATGGTTTTTCAAGTTCCTCTAATAAATCATTTGCTTTGTTAGAAATGATTTTAATATCAGATATCTTTTCTATAATAATAGTAAACTCATCACCACCAATTCTAGCAACAGTATCTTCAGCTCTTATATGATTTTGAAGCCTACTTGCCACATCTTTTAAAAGCATATCCCCAATATCATGCCCAAGAGAATCATTTATATCTTTGAACATATCTAAATCTATAAAAAGTAAAGCAAGTTTAGTTTTTTCCCTTTTTGAAGTATTTATATTTTTTGATAATCTATCATAAAAGAGATTTCTATTTGCAAGTCCAGTTAAAAAATCATAATTTGCTTGTAGATAAAGTGATTCTTTTTGAGATAAAAGCTCATTTTCCATCTTTTTTTTCTTTTGAATATCTCTTAAAGTTGCATAAGTATAATCTTTATTTTCTATTTTTAATGATGAAAGTCTTACTTCCATCCAAATGGGGGTATTGTCAAATTTCGTATGAACCCATTCAAACTGATGAGAACCATTTTTCATAGCCAAACTAATCATCTCTTGTGCTTTATCAAAAGATTTTTGTTTATCTGGTTGATATTTTGGAGATATATCAGACGGATGTTTACCAAGTAATTGGTTTTTAGAAGAATAATCCAACATTTTGTATACTCTTTCATTACACTGAACAAAAACACCGTCTTTAATTATTAATATACCATCTGCAGAATTTTCAAAAAGATTTTCAAAAAGATTTTTTTGCTTTGTTAACTCTTTTTTTTGTTTATTAACCTCAGTACTAACAACATTTATTAAATTTGCTAAAGCATTTATGGAAATAGCTTGATGTGTAAAATTTTTATCAACTTTTTTAATATTATGCTTTTTTTGTACATCTTCACTTTCACTTAAAACCAAAAGTGTCATAGTCTGATTTAAAAATTCTTTCTTATTATTTGAATAAAATTCACCATATGTAAAAAAACCAGATGTGGGAGCAATATCTTCTAAAGGGAGTATCTCATTTTCTATATCCTCATTTAGGTATTGTCTTCTTGCCAAACAAGAATATATAAAGATAGCTTCAACAGGTTGCTTAGCTACATGATATGAGATTTCTGTTGATTTTTTATGGATACTTTTTATATCACCATAACCAAACTGTACTTTATCCCCAACTTTAAAATCACCAGCAAACTCTAAACTTCCATCTTCATAAACACGAGTTACAGCTCTAGAGATTAAAAAACCATCTCTGTTTACAATTAAAGGAAATTCGATACCACTTTTTGGCAAATCCTTTGCAATATCTTCCCCTAAGTAGTAAGCATATATCTCATAAGGTGTCTTATTGTCTATCTTATAAACACGATTATCAACAACTTCATCAACTCTCAACTCAAGTCCTATTTTAGACCAGTTGTAACTATAATCTATAAATACATGTAAATCTTTACTTTGTAAGGCAACTGCCACAACACCACTAGAAATAATTCTTTCTTTTGTAAAAACATAACTTTTTATATCTGAAACATTATGTGTAGCTATACCACCTGAGACAATCACCTTATCATCCACGGAACTTATACCATTTAGATAATCTTCACCAGAAGTATTATAACAAGTGGCAAAACTAATGATAACTTTAGTATCATCTTTTATTAATGTTTTAGCAACTTCTTGACCACTTTTAAAACCTCTGTTTTCATGTGCTAAATCTATAATATCTATAGAGGTTTTCTCAAAAGATGTAAAACTGATAATAGTCTCAGTAGCATTCACTCTACCGTTTATAATTCCACCATCAGCAGTAGTACCGATAAGTTTTGAACTTGGTAGATACGATTTTACATTATCAACCAACTCTTGAATATACTTTATACTACTTTTTGATACAAATACTTGAATAAGTAAAGAACTTGAGTCAACAATATTATTTTCATTTATAAAGCGTTTCAATGAGCTTTTATTTTGATAATATAAATTATTATTTTTCATAGGAAATCTTACATTTTATTAACTTAATATTCACTTTGATTGTAATCAAATTATAATTACTGTATAGTATAAATATATTTTTTAACTAAAGAGAAAATCATGAATTTTTATGCACTTATAATTGGGACAGAAATTTTAAATGGTAGAAGGGTTGATAAGCATTTTGAATTTATTAAAAATGAGTTAGCAAAATATGGACACGAACTTTTTGCATCATTTATTATAAAAGACGATAAAAAACTGATAGAAAATTGTTTTGAATTGATAAAAGCAGATAAAAATTCAGTCCTGTTTTCTTTTGGTGGTATAGGTTCAACTCCAGATGATTTAACAAGGGAGATAGCTTCAAAAGTTTTTAGGAAAACACCAACTATACCACATCAAAAATTTTTACAAGATATAATTGATAAGTTTCAGGATGAGGCATACCCACATAGAATCCACATGGCAGATCTACCACCAAACTCAGACCTAATACATAATCCTGTTAATAACATGTCTGGTTTTTCATTAGATGATAGATTTTTCTTTGTACCAGGTTTTCCAATAATGGCACATCCAATGGTAAGTTCAATCATAAAAAAACACTTCTACATTAAAAAAGAAAAATTCAGACGAACACTTCTTGCCCAAACAAGTGAAAATACTCTTATAAATATGATGCAAAAATTACCACCTCACATAGAATTATCGTCACTTCCTATCTTTAATAACAACAAACCATCAGTAGAATTATCTCTAAGTAGTCAAAATAAATCAGAATTAGATAAATATTTTAACCTTTTTATAGAAGAACTTGATTTTGCAAAGATATATTATGATTTAATTTGATTTTTGGTACTTTTATTGCTTATAAAAACCATAATTAAAATATTATGTGAGAGAATAAAATGGCAATTACTAGAAACAATTATGTATTCAAGGGTCACAAAACCCTTTTAGGAAGTAAATTTGTAACTTATGGAGAGGTAGAATTACCAACAAGGTATGAACTTTTTGCACAATCTAAAAGTGGATTTGATTGGGGTTATACAGGTTCTGCGGCAAAACAATTAGCATTTTCAATGCTTTATCAAGTTTGCAATGAAGAGTTTGCTAGAGAAAATGCTATTGATTTTGCATTTGATGTTATTAAAACTCTAAATAATAGAGATTGGATTTTGAATGCGTCTGAAGTTTTAGACTGGGCAACAAAAAAAGGTTATAGTTCTAGTGTATCTGCTAATGATGAAAAAACAAAACAAAAACAACCATTAAAAATACAAAAAAAATCTAAACGAACTAAAAGGACAAAAACCAATGTTGTAAAAGATATATGTAAAAAATTGCAAATTACACAAAAAAATCTAGCTGAAATACTGGAAGTTCCAGAGGGAACAGTCAGTAGTTGGGCAGTTAAAAACGAGATTCCACGACTGGGTAAAAAAGCTATTGAATTTTATATATCAAATCAAAAAAATCAACAAATTGTAGATAGCTATCAAAACTTTCTAGCTCTTATGAAAAGTGCCTAAGGGGGAAAATTTTAATGAGTCTTAGCGAAAGAAATTTGAATGGTTTCATGATTTAAGGAGTTCTAGCATCCGTTTTTTATTCATTTTTCTAGCAAAATCATAAACAGTAAAACCTTTAGAATCAATAGCATCCAAGTTTGCACCCAACTCTAAAAACCTTTTAACAGTTTCAGCCCTACCATAACAAACTGCTGCCATCAATGGAGTAAAACCACTTCGTCTATTTGTAGAATTTATATCTATCCCCTGTTCTATGATATACTCTATTAACTCCATATTGTTATGCGCTATAGCCATATCAAATATACTTACACCCTCATTATCAAAATCATATATGTCTGCACCATTTTCAATCAAAAGCATAATTAAATCAATATCACAACCCACTCTCACCCCATATGCCAATACCGACTCACCATTCTCACTAGACGCACCCAAGTCTGCACCACTTTTAATATACTTTTTAACACCTGTATAATCATTGTTTTTTAAATATTCTAACCATTTATCCATACAAACATTATATATAAAATATCATTAGTATTTTTTAAGTATAATTGCACAAATAAATCATTAAGCGAGAATTCATGGAAACAATCCAAACAACAGATGCTTTTAAAGCACTTATAGAAAATATCAAATCAACAACAACAGGATATAGAGATCCTTTAGCATTTGGTATTGCAAGAGTAGATTTAGGACAGTTAAATGTTGAAAAATCACTTCAAGCGACTTACCCATTAATCAACTGGAATGAAAACTTTGGTAGTGCTGCTATCTTTATAAAAGCACTTATGGAACAAGGTATAGAGGTAGATTTCACAAAAAGTGAAGCAGTATTTAACATCAATATTAAATTTTTAAAAGCATGTTTAAATGCTTTTACACCTTACAGTGATGAAGCTCACGGTGATGCTCACAAAAATATTCAGGTTATTTCAGCACTTTACAGCCAAATTATGAGTAATGGAAATCTTGTTGGAGAGTTTAAAGTATGTTTCATTTTTGATGATGCACCACTACAAAGCGTTGAAGCAACATACCTAAAACTTTATGCAATATCTCAGGCAAAAGTTGGTCTAAGAGAGATTTGTCTTGATGGTGCTTTTGGAGCATTGCCAAATGTTGCATGGAGCCAAGGTCAACCAATAGAACTTGATTATCTAAGAGAATTTGAGATAGAGTTGAAACTTGCAAACGAGTACCCACATATCGACTTTATAGATAAATTCCCAAGATTTTTACAACATATCATCCCTGCTGATAACACTCGCATACTTGATACTTCAAAAGTTCGTTTTGGTGCGCAACTAGCAGCTGGAACAACAGTTATGCCAGGTGCTTCATACATTAACTTTAATGCTGGAACAACTGGTTCTGTTATGGTTGAGGGTCGTATCAGCTCATCTGCTATTGTTGGTGATGGCAGTGATGTTGGTGGTGGTGCTTCTATCTTAGGTGTATTAAGTGGAACAGATGGTAACCCTATCAGTATAGGTCAAAACTGCCTTCTTGGTGCAAACTCTGTTTGTGGTATCCCACTTGGTGATGGATGTATTATCGATGCAGGAATTGCAATACTTGAAGGTACAAAAATAGGAATCTATCCAGCAGAACTTGCAAAAATCCAAGAGGTAAATAAAGGTGTTAAAATAGAAGGTGAAATATTTAAAGGTAAACAACTTTCTTTCTTTAGTGGTCTTCACTTTAGACAAAACTCACAAACTGGTGAGATTACAGCTTCTCGCTCAACAAGAGAGATAAAACTAAACGCTGATTTACACTAATATTTTTTTCTACATAAATTTTTTTCTACATAAGAAGTATGGTTAAAACTGTACTTCTTAATTCAATTTAAAAAAATTTCTAAACTTAATTTTATAAATATAGTAATATAATGTTTCTAATAAAGGAGTTCGTTATGAATATATCAAATAATATTTCATCAATTCAAGCTAATCAAACTATGATGAATACAAATGCGAACAATGTTGCAAATGTTAATACGGATGGTTTTATACCTAGTAACACAACTATTTCCGATACTGAAAACTCAGTTACAGCAAACACGAGTATGGCAGATGATAACTTTTCACAAAAAAGCCAAACTGATTTAGCAAAAGAGTTAACAGATCAAATTACTATACAAAATACAACTGAAGCAAATGTCGTAACTATTAAAACACAAGATGATGTGCTTGGTTCGTTATTGGATTTAAAAGCTTAAAATTTATTGAGTGAGTATATTAAAACTTTTTAACTTATTTAAGATGGATGATTCTTCGTCAAAATTGTTTTGATACTTGCCTATCTCAAGTGTACTTAGTATAGTTTTACCTATGATAATCCTTCCGTAAATACCATCTTTTTTAGTTTTTATACCCCAAGTGTTATGAAGAATTATTACATCACCATTATACACTCCAACATATAAAGCTATATGACCTCTTTTATAAAGTAAGGTTTGAAATGGTATGGCCTGTTCTTTGATAAGCTTTATTTTTTCATCATTACTTAAATCTTCTAAAGAAATAACCTTGCCAACTTTTGCTTGTTGTGATGAATTTCTAGGTAACCAAATACCAAACGGTGCAAATATATCACGCATAGTAGAAGAACAATCTCTTTGCCCATAAATACCACCCCATCCATAATTTGATTTAGACACTTCTGAAATAATACGATTTAAATTTTGTTTTGTTAATTTCAAAACACCTTTATGAGATATATCTTTATCTATTTTTGCTTTAACATATAATGGTTGGAAACCTTTATATTTTGAGATTGCCAAAACTATATAATTTTTATCTGTTTCTTTAATCAAAGCCAACATCATACCTATTTTTGAATCAAACAAAAATTTTCCATCTACACTATATATAGGTATATTGTCTTTGGTTAAAAAAATCTGCTCTGCTTTTTGCCATTGTTTTGCGTATCTATCTTTTAGTGTCACTATATCTGCACTTTTTACCCAACCAGATGCAAAACTAGTAAATATATATGCCCACTCTTTATCTTTAGAAAAATGGGAAATAAAAATAGGCTTATTTGCAGAAACTGTACTGTTTTGAAGATAATCAAACGGAAAACCCTCACCAGCTAGTAATGGATCTCGTAGCAGTGGTCTAGTTGTTGGAAACGCTCTGATATTTAGATGTTCAAGAGTAACAGCTTTTTTATTAACACTAAGATATTCATCAAAATTTGCATTTAAATAATTTTTTTCAAAAAAACTTTTATCTAAAAGTTGAAGATTTTCTCCATAGCTACTTCCCACTCTGTATGATTTAAATGGCCATTTTATACTTTCAACACTTTCCCCAGGTGTTTTAAAATTCCAGACTCTAAAATAATTTTTTTCATACTTTTTTTGAATATCATATAATGAAACACTGTCGTTAATCTTTGATGTAAACTCTTTTATATCTTGAGGTGTATGTTCTAAATCATATATTTGAGTTTTTTCTATATCGATACAAACTTCTGTTGTTGTTTTAACTTTCAACTCCTTTTTTGAAGAACAAGCTATAAAGTTAAAAACTAAAAACCCCATCAATATATATCTAAAAATACTCAAATTAAAACCTTTCATCAATCCACATCACCAAATCTACTAACAACTCTACCAATAACCTCGACATCATCTACATCAAGAGTTTGAGTTGAGTAAACTTGATTATCTGATATTATATCTATTTTTCCATCTAAGCGTTTTTGAATTCTCTTAATAAAAAGACCAGATTCTGTTCTAATGGTAAATATACCACCCCTTTGAAGATCAGTTTTAGCTCTGTTAATAAACACTATGTCATTATAACTAAAAGTTGGTTCCATAGAATCACCAGATACATTTATAGCTTCTATATTTTTTAATTCTCTCTCTCCACCAAGCATAAAAACAAACTGTTCAGGTATCTCAATCTCCTGCATATCTTCACACTCCACATCACCTCCCCCACCAGCGCTTGCACTAACATCATTAAAATACTTTATCATATAAAATTTATTTGTAGCTTCTATTAAACTTTCTGGCGATTGTCCATAAAGCATCCAGTTTATAGATATAGATTTTGTTGCACAAAAATCCAAAAGCTCAACATAAGGAATTTTATTTCTTTTTTTCATTGTTGCAAAATTCATTTGAGTAATATTTAATATATCTGCAACATCTTTATCAAATATCTTTTTAGAACTAAATTCAGAAGATATTATACTTTTTATCTCTTCTACTATCTCGGCAAAAGTATTCACAATAGCCCCTTTTTTGCTAAATATAGTAAAAGTATAATGTAAAAACGCAATAAAGTCAAAATAAATATGTCAATTTGTCATATTTTTTACTTTTTTTATAAAAAACATGTAATATCAAATAATTTATCTAAAGGATTTAAAATGTTAATATTTATTGAAAATGCACAAAGTTTATTTCAAAAGTTTGAAAACAACATAGAGATTTTAGCAAATAGATTTTTTTAATCTTCTTTTTTTGCTTTATCTAGTTCATCTCTTTTAAATTGTTCTTCTCTTGCAGCAGATTTATTTTTGTGATAACCACCAAAAATAAAGACCATAAACAATAAAAAAAGAACAAGTACAATAGCATCTACGATAGGATTCATACTTGCTCCTTAAAATTATCGTAAGTCTGTCTAATCGCATCATATAAAACTATCCCTGTACTTATAGCTAGATTTAGGCTTCTTCCATCGTTTGTCATTGGTATAGTTATGTTTTTATCTTTATATTTGTTTAAAATATTTTCAGGTATCCCTGCCGTTTCACTGCCAAAAAAGATAAAGTCGCCATCTTTAAACTCAGCTTCAAAATATGGTCTATCTGTCTTAGTAGTTGCGAAATAAGCATTATCTGTTATCTCGTTTTTTTCAAAAAACTCATCTATACTTTCCCATACATGCAAATCAAGCCTATGCCAATAATCAAGCCCTGCCCGTCTTACAGCTTTTTCATCTATATCAAACCCTATAGGTTTTATGATATGTAAAGTTGCTCCGGCATTAACACACAAACGACCTATCGCACCTGTATTATTTGGGATTTGAGGGTTTACTAAAACAAGATTAAAAGACATCTAAAAAATCACCGTTTTGTTAGCATATACAAATATTCTATCTTCAAGAGCTAATTTTAAAGCACGAGACAAAACAACTTTTTCCACATCTTTACCTGAACGCTGCATATCTCTCCAACCATAAGCATGATTTACATGGATAACCTCTTGAGCGATAATTGGACCTTCATCTAAGTTATTGTTTACAAAATGTGCTGTTGCACCTATGATTTTAACTCCTCTGTCATATGCTTGTTTATAAGGATTAGCACCTATAAAAGCTGGTAAAAAAGAGTGATGAATATTTATAATTTTATCTTTATAAGTTTCAACAAACCTAGGTGTTAAAATACGCATATATTTTGCTAAAACTATATAATCAACACTTTCAAAACCATTAATACACTCTATAACCTTACTCTCATGTTCCATTCTATCTAAATTTTCATGGGAAATTGTTATATATGGAATATCAAATTTTTTTACAACATTCTCGAGTTTGTCATAGTTGGATATAACAGCTAAAATATTTGCTTCTAATTCTCCAGCTTCATGACGAATTAAAATATCTCCAAGTGCATGCATCTCTTTTGTAGCCATTATTACTATATTTTTCTTTTTAGGTTCTATAACTTCTAAAGTAGAGTTTTTTGGTAAAACGCCATAGATAGAGTTTTTAAAATTTTCCACATCTATTTGACCATCAACAACACTTCTCATGAAAAATTTATTGTTTTCTTTATCAACAAATTCACTATTTGATAGGATATTTAAATCATTATTATAAAAAATAGTAGATACTTTATAAACTAACCCTTTCTCATCATCTGCATCTATCAAAACTCTATATTGGCTCACTTTTTATTTCCTTTTTCTAAACTCTCAACTCTGGAGTCTATAGTTGCTAACACATATTCTAAAAAATTAAGTGTTAAATCAACTTTAGCTTCTATATTTACATTATTTGGTGCTTGAAAACCTTCAAAAAGAACTAAGAGTCTCTCCCTGATTGAATTTAAATAACTAAGTTCACTATCTGAATTTTCAACTATAACTTCTTCTGGTTGTAAATCTTTTTTTATTTTAAGAGGTTTATTTTGTTCTACCTGAGGCTGTTGTTTGGGTTGGGGCTGAGTTTCCTCCATCTCTGCTAAAGTAGAAAGTATTACATCTTTTAGTTCCATGATTTCATTAACCACCTTTCAAACTCATTAAATTCTATCTCTGTGTCCATCTTGATAAAAAACTCTTTCATCTCATTATCGACATTTAAAAATTTTTTTCTCATACCAGATAATCTTCGTATAGCAATTTTTGCATCACTATTAGACGGTTCTTTTTTTAAAATCTCTTTGTAAATATCCAAAGCCTCCTCTTTGAGACCTTGAAGTTCATATATATTTGCTAGTGTTAGCGTTTGCATTTTGCAACATAATTAGCGATGATGGAACCCATCTCACTTGTTGAACAAACTTCTTTAGCATCAAACTGAGCTAAATCTTGAGTTCTATAACCCTCGCTAAGCACCTTTTTAACAGCTTCATCTATTCTATCTGCAGCTTCAACCTCTTCAAAGGCATATCTAAGCATCATAGAAGCAGATGATATAGTTGCTATTGGATTAGCTATTCCCTGACCTGCAATATCTGGTGCAGAGCCATGAATAGGTTCATAAACACCGATTTTTGAGCCAACAGATGCTGATGGTAAAAGACCGATTGAACCTGAAAGCATTGAAGCTTCATCGCTTAAAATATCTCCAAAAATATTTCCTGTCAACATAACATCAAACTGTTTAGGATCTCGTATGAGTTGCATAGCAGCATTATCAACATACATATGTGACAACTCAACTTCAGGGTACTCTTTTGCTACCTCTTCAACAGTTTCTCTCCAAAGCTGAGAAACATCCAAAACATTTGCTTTATCGATTGAGCATACTCTTTTACTTCTTTTCATAGCTATCTCAAAAGCGTTGTGAGCGATACGAACTATCTCGTTACGAGAATAAACCATAGTATTCCAACCCTTAGTTTCATCTCTACCTTTTGGTTCACCAAAATAGATACCACCAATAAGCTCACGAACAACCATAAGATCAACACCTTTCACGATAGAAGGTTTCAAAGATGAAGCATTCACAAGTTCATCATACACAACAGCAGGACGAAGATTTGCATAAACTCCAAGCTCTTTACGAAATCTTAAAAGTCCACTTTCTGGTCTCTTCTCACGAGGCAAAGTATCCCATTTCTCACCACCAATAGCACCAAAAAGAACTGCATCTGAATTTAATGATTTATTGATGGTTTCTTGAGGAAGTGGATCACCTGTAATATCATAAGCACAACCACCCATCAAAGCTTCATCATATCTAAAATCAAAATCATAGCAAGAAGCAACAGCATCTAAAACTTTTACAGCCTCTTCTACTATTTCAGGTCCAATTCCATCACCTTTTATAAGTGTAATTTTATATATTTTCATCATTTACCTTTTATCTCATTTTGTGCAAAATTCATTAACCCACCTGCATCTATCAGCTCTTGCATAAATTCTGGAATAGGTGTGAAGTTATATGATTTATTTGTAGTTTTGTTGGTGATTGTTCCATTGTTCATGTCTATACTGATTTCATCACCCTCTTTTATCTCACTACTCTCTCTTAGTTCAAATATAGGAAGCCCCATATTAAAAGCATTACGATAAAATATTCTTGCAAAAGTTGGTGCAATAATAGCAGCAACACCTGCAGCTTTTAAAGCTATTGGAGCGTGTTCACGAGAACTTCCACAACCAAAATTTTCATCAGCAACTATAATGTCACCAGCACTCATTTTGTTTACAAATTCTGGATCAGCATCTTCCATAACATGTTTTGCCAACTCTTCTGGTACTGATGTATTTAGATACCTAGCAGCGATTATCAAATCTGTATCAATATCTTTTCCAAAAGTCCAAACTTTTCCGTCAATATTTGTTTTTTGCATTGTTAAAAATCCTATGTTTTTACTAAATAAGTTTGCGATTGTATCTAAAATGTAATTTATATTATATTAAAAACCACATTGGCATGTGGGAATAAGCTTGATTTTGAAGATTATCAAGCCTATTTCAAAAAGTAATTATCGTTTTAAATTATTAGTAGTTTGTAGCATTTCATCACTTGTTGTGATTATTTTTGAGTTAGAATCATAAGCTCTTTGACCAGTAATCAGGTCTGTAAGTTCAACAACAAGTTCAACATTACTAAGTTCAACAAAACCTTGTCTTAAAGTACCAAGACCATCAATTCCTGGTGTACCCTCAACTGGCTGACCTGAGCTGTCTGTTTCTATATAAAGGTTATCCCCAAGAGAGTGAAGACCAGCTGGGTTTACATAATTTGTTAAATTGATTTGTCCAACTTGAGTTGCTTGTGTTTGCCCAGGTTGAATAACAGTCACAATACCATCTGTACCTATACTAATATTTGTAGCATCTTCTGGAATTACAATTTCAGGTACAAGTTTATACCCATCGCTATTTACAATTGTTCCATTGTCATCGATTTTAAAAGCACCATTTTTAGAATAAACTTCTGTACCGTCTGGAAGTTCAAGTTTAAAAAAACCTCTACCAGTAATAGCCATGTCTAGTTGATTGTCAGTTTGTTTAAGACTTCCTTCTGAAAATATTTTATTTATAGCTGTTGGTCTAACACCAAGTCCAACTTCAACACCAGTAGGACTTTTTGTCACATCACTAGTAGAAGTTCCAGCATATTCCATAACATGGTACATCAAATCTGCAAACTCTGCACGAGATTTTTTAAATCCTATTGTATTCACATTGGCAATATTATTGGCTGTTGTATCTATCTGTGTTTGCATACCTAACATTCCTGTTGAGGCTGTATAAAGTGATTGCATCATAATTTTATCCTTATTTTATCTAGTTTTTACTTGCGATTTTTTCAATTGCATCACGGTTCATATCATTCATCTGAGCATCCATAACTTTTTGATACATTCCAACCAAACGATTTGTTTCTATAAGTTGTGTCATCATTTTTACTGCATTTACATTACTTTTTTCTGTAAAACCCTGTAAAACTGCATCACTCTCTTCAACACTTTGTAATTTATTTATCTCATCACAAACAAAAAGATTATCACCCTCTTTTTTTAAATGTGCTGTATTTGATGGTTGAGCTATAAAAAGTTTTGATCCCATTGTCATTTTTGATGTATTTGGCAAATTTGTATAAAACTGTCCATTCTTATCTACTTTTATAACACTGTTTTGTATATCGAATTCAACAGTATTTTGAGTCTTAAAATAATCATCAGATAAAACTTCATAACCCTGTTTTGTGACAAGTTTGCCCTCATCGTTGGTTGTAAAAGAACCATCCCTTGTAAGTCTAATACCCTGTGGAGTTTTAACTGCGAAAAACAATCCCTCTTTTGAAAGTGCAAAATCCAATGTATTTGATGATTTTTGCATACTTCCAACAGAATAATCTGTATATCCATCAACAATTTGTGGAACTCTAGCCATTGTTCTGTTTATAAATTTAGCTGCATCTTTAGTTTGATTCTCATGTGGAAGTTCATCTCTTGCATCTTTATAAAGACGCATAAAGTCACCAACTATAAGGTCATTCTCTTTAAATCCAGTTGTATTAACATTTGCAAGATTATTGGCGATAGTATCAAGTCGATTAAACTGTGTAACCATACCAGCTGCTGAACTATAATAACCAGTTTGCATATATTTTCCTATTTTGATTTAATTATTCAAAAGATAGCAAAGAGTGTTCCAAAAAAAATTATGTCTAAAAAAGTAAACTTTAAGAAGATTTGGGTATAATCCACTCTTTAAAAAATCTTAAATACCACTGGGGTAAACTGCAAATGACAGCAAAAGAACTCAACAAAGCTATAGATGATTTCTTTGTAAATCACAAATCGAAAGATTGTGCTACTTACGAAGCCATAATAGAACTTTTTGAAAAACAGCCTACAGCCGCACAATCTAAAAATATCTTTAAACTTGCCAAAAAACATAAAGTCTGCCTTTATACATCTAGTGAACATGCAAAAAAACTAAATGATAAAGAAGCTGAAGCAAGAAGAGATGCTCAAAGAAAAATGCTACAAAATAATGAGTCTGATAAATTTGATATACTCAAAGAGCATGAACTACTTGAATGGTCCCGTTCAGATTCCCCTGTTCGTATGTATCTTCGAGAGATGGGACAAATCCCCCTATTAACAAAAGAAGAAGAGATAGAAATATCTAAAAAAATAGAGGGTGGAGAAAGCATAATCATAGATGCAATCTGTTCTGTTCCATACCTTATAAATTTTATCTTAGACTACAAAGAGCCTTTAATTAACCGTGAAAGAAGAGTTAAAGAACTTTTTAGAAGTTTTGAAGATGAAAAAGATGATAGTGATGATGGTGATGATAAAGATGTAGATTCAAAAGAAAAAACTTCATCCGTAAAAGATAAAAGTAGAGTTGAAAAAGTAAGCCTATCTTTTAAAGCACTTGAAAAAGCAAAAAAAGAGTGGATGAAAGCTGCTGATAAAATGCCAGAGAATATTGATGGTGAACTTACAGAAGAGATTGTTGCTTACTTTTTAGCTGTAACTTTCAAAAAAAGTGTTCTTAAAGAGAAACTTTTAGATTTAGGTCCAACTTCAAAACTTATCAACGAACTTGTAAAAGCAATGGAAACTGCTCTTAAAAGTGATGATGGCTACGACAAAGAATTAAAAAGACTTGAATATAAATTACCACTTTTCAATGCTACTCTTAAAGCAAATCATAAAATCCTGGTAGAAAAAATACAAGAACTAAACAAAGAAGATATAGCCGGTATGGTACCTGAAGCTACCATGGTTTCTACATATATGGAGATTAAAAAACTTGTTCAAACAAAAGAAGCAAGTAAAAACTCTTTTGATATGGAACCTGAAAAATTAGCCGATATTTTAGAGCAAATTAAACGGGGTAAAAACATCTCTGAAATCTCTAAAACAAAAATGGCAAAATCAAATCTTAGACTTGTTGTATCTATTGCTAAAAGATATACAAACCGTGGTCTTCCATTTCTTGACCTTATACAAGAGGGTAACATCGGTCTTATGAAGGCTGTTGATAAATTTGAATATCAAAAAGGTTACAAGTTTTCAACTTATGCTACTTGGTGGATTCGTCAGGCAATTAGCCGTGCTATTGCTGATCAGGCTAGAACTATCCGTATTCCTATACATATGATTGAAACCATAAACCGTATCAACAAAATTATGCGTAAACACCTTCAAGAACATGGTAAAGAGCCAGATGTTGATACAATCTCACAAGAAGTTGGATTAAGTGTTGAAAAAGTTAAAAATGTAATTAAAATCACAAAAGAACCAATAAGTCTTGAAGCCCCTATCGGTAGTGAAGAAGATGGTCGTTTTGGTGACTTTATCGAGGATAAAACATCTGTCTCACCATCAGATGCAATACTAAAAGATGATTTAAGAGTTCAGATAGAGAGTGTTCTTGAGCAATTAAATGAAAGAGAAAAAGCCGTTATAAAACTCCGTTTTGGAATTATGGATGATGAGAGTGATAGAACGCTAGAAGAGATTGGCAAAGAGTTAAGTGTAACTCGTGAGAGAGTTCGTCAAATCGAATCAAGTGCTATCAAAAAACTTAAACACCCTAAAGTTGGTAGAAAACTTAAAAACTATATAGAAGAATAAACTAAAACATTACAAAGAAGGAACTTTTAAGAAAAAAGTTCCTTACCACTAATAGACCCAACAACAATTCCAACCAATAATGATGGTAAATATATAGCAATATCAAGCAGTTGATTGTTTTTTAAAGCTATAAAACCCAAAATCAAAAATACATACGGAACAAGTCTAAAAGCAGACACACTCCCCTTTACCCCTTGCTTCATACTTTTTACACTAAAAGTTTTTATCTTTGATTTTTCCTCTTTAACTATCGCCTTTAAATCCAACTCTTCAAATGGTGCTTCATTTATCTCTTCATCATATAAACCATGGGGATCTTCTATCTCATCTAAAAGATCTCTTTTTTCTTCAAAAATACCTGAATCAACCTGAGACTTAACCATTTTCTTATAACCATAAGAAGCACCTAAAATTATAAAAAAAGAGCTTAAAAATGCTACTTGTAAATTTATATAAAAACTAAAAGATATTAGATAAGTTCCTAAGATTAGAAGTTGAGATATTAAAATCAGTTTAATAGCTTTTCTCACCATAGTCCTCATCATCTTCATTTTCTTCTAATTGTTTTTTTATCGCATAACGAGGTTCTTTTGCTAATTCTTCATACTCATTATATTGTTTAGAATATGCTTTATAAACATTTAAAATTGCAGCTGCAATACCTATAAAAACACCTATAAAAAAAGTCCAATAAACACCACTTAAACTACGGAGTAGATAACCTATCCCTATACCCATAGCAACAGCCACAACTATAGAAATACCAAGAGAAAGGCTATCAGCTGCCTCCACAAGTGGTTTTATCCTTGGTTTCCTCTCCTTTTTTTCATTAGGCATTAGCTATCTCTTTAAATACTTTTGCACTTGCCTTAATCGTGTCTTCTATCATCTCATCAGTTATAGCAGTTGATATAAATCCTGTCTCATACAGTGAACATGCAAAATAAAAACCTTCATTAAGCATACCTGAATGAAATTTTGCAAACAATTCGGCATCAGATTTTGTAGCATCATTGAAGTTTTTAACCAGATTATCATTAAAAAAGAAGCCAAACATACTTCCCCTTACATCTGTTTGCATAGTAATCCCACATGCCAAAGCTTCAGCCTTCATCCCCTCAACAAGTCTTTTTGCTCTTGTTTCTAACACCGATATAACTTGTGCATTTGCTTTTAGTTTAGAAAGTGCTGCATAACCTGCTGCCATAGCAACTGGATTTCCACTAAGTGTTCCAGCTTGATAAACTGGGCCTTCTGGTGAAAGTTTTGCCATAATCTCAGCCCTTGCACCAAAAGCACCAACAGGCATACCTCCACCTATAACTTTACCAAGAGTTACAATGTCAGGTTTAACACCAGTAATAGACTCAGCACCATTCACACTACCTCTAAAACCACTCATAACTTCATCAAATATAAGCAATGCTCCGTTTTTATCACAAAGTTCTCTAAGCTCATGCAAGAACTCTTTATCAGCTGGTACAAGCCCCATATTTCCTGCTATTGGCTCGATAATCACACATGCTATATCATTAGAATCTGCAAAACATTTTTTTACACTCTCGATGTTATTATATTCTGCTAAAAGTGTATGTTTTGTAAAATCAGCTGGTACACCAGGGCTTGATGGATTTCCAAAAGTAGCAGCACCACTTCCAGCCTCAACTAAAAGTGCATCACTGTGACCGTGGTAACATCCAGTAAATTTCACAATATCATCACGGGAAGTAAATCCACGAGCCAAACGGATAGCACTCATAACCGCTTCTGTTCCACTGCTTACAAATCTAACTTTGTCAATAGAATCAAAAAATGACACAACAAGTTTTGCCAACTCTGTTTCAGCCAAAGTTGGCGCACCAAAACTAAGACCATGTTTTACAGCATCAATTACAGCTGCTTCTATCTTTTCATCTCTATGACCAAAGATAAGTGGTCCCCAACTTTGAACAAAATCTACATATTTGTTCCCATCAACATCACTTATATAAGCACCCTTGCCCTCTGTTATAAAGATAGGAGTTCCCCCAACACTTTTAAATGCTCTAACTGGAGAATTTACTCCACCCGGGATTAATTTTTGTGCTTGACTAAATGCTTCTTTAGATGCTTGTGTATTCATAATTATATTGACCTTATTAAGTTTTTTTGTATTATAGCAAAGTAGTATTAATCTTCATTTGATATAATCTTCAAAAATTAGAATGGAAAAATTTGAATAGATCTTCTTTTGCTTTTTTTGTAGCATTGCTAGTGCATATACTACTTATACTTCTGTTTTTATTGTTAGGTAGTATGTTGCCTATTGACACCCATAAAAACACAGCACCAAAAGAAAAAAAAATAAAAATATCTTTAAAAGATTATAAACCAAAAAAACATAAAAACTCTGGAAATATTAAGAAAAAACCAACACCAATAGCTCCACCAATGCCAAAAGGTTCACAACTAAAACAACTTGCTAAGAAACCACCTATAAAATACAAACCAAAAAAACATAGAAAAAAAGTAAAACTAAATCCAAAACCAAAGCTAAAACCAAAAATTGTAAAACCAAAACCAAAAATAAAACCCCTACCACCTAAAAAACCATACATAGCACTGAAAAAAACTATAAAAGATATAAACATAACAAAAGATACAACAAAAACAACTATAAAAAAACAACCAAAAGATCCTTTATATGCACTACTTTCTCAAGATAGATCAAATGAAGAAAACAAACAACAAAAAAAGAAAAACAATGCTGGAAGTAATATTGGTCAAAATATAAAAGAACTATATGGTGATAAATTTGGAAAACTCACACCTGGACAACAAAAATATATATTAAACAATCAAGAGATTATGAGACGCATCACGCAACAGGTTCTAACTCGTGTTGCGAGAGTAAATCTACCAAACAATTTAAGAGTAAATGCAACTAATATCATAGAGTTTTATCTATATCCAAATGGAGACATGTCAGATTTTAGATTTATAAAAAAAAGTGGATATTATGTACTAGATGACACAACAAAAGAAACTATAGAATATGCTTATAGTAGATACCCAAGACCAACAGAGAAAACACTCATTAGGTATAATGTTTTTTATAATTTAGCAAGTTATTAGCTAGTTTACTTTTTAAGTAATCTAGCTATTTTTGCTTGAAGTTTTAGCCATGTTCTTTGTTCCATAAGTGGAAAACCACCATATGTTTTTCCACTCTCTTTTATATTATGAGTAATTCCACTTCTTGCTGCAAAATTTGAAAATGGTGCTATCTCTAAATGACCAGCAAAAGCAGCCTGACCACCAACAACTACATTTCTACCGAGTTTAGTTGAACCAGCACTACCAGATTGAGCAACAAACACACTATATTCACCTATCTCACAGTTATGTGCTATCTGAACAAGGTTATCTATGCGAACACCTTTTTTAAGTATGGTTGAACCAAATACTGCTCTATCTACACTTACATTACTACCAATCTCAACATCATCTTCTATAACAACATTTCCGTTTTGATAGATTTTTTTATGCTCACCCAAATTATTTGTAGCAAAACCAAAACCATCAGCACCTATCACTGTATTTGCATGGATTATACAATCAGCACCTATTTTACAATCTCTATAAACTGTTACACTTGGATAAAGTATAGTGTTGTCTCCAACAACTGCATTTGCTCCAATATAAACATGAGCTAAAATAGTACAGTTTTTACCTATAACAGCACCATTTGCTATCTCTGCTTTATCAGATACACTACTACCCTCGCCTATCTTGGCATGTGGGAGTGTGTTGTCCTCAATAGCAGGTGCAAAATATTTTGATAAAACAGCCATCGACCAATAAGAATTTTCCACAACCAAAGCTACACAACCACTTGGTACATACTCTACTAAACTTTCTGGTACAATAACACCAGCAGCTTTTGTGTCTTGTATATCTTTAACATACTTTGCATTTGCGACAAAAGAGAGTTCACTAGAAGTTGCATCTTTAAGAGCATTCATCCCCTCTATATCTATATCATCCCCACTAAATTCACATTCTAAAATAGATGCTATTTTACTTAATTTCATATTTTATCTCTCAAGTGCCACAGCACCACTTCTAACAATCTCTTTTGGATTGTATCTTTTTATGGCTTGTAAAAAATTTTCTACCCTTTGTGGCTCATCTGCAACCATTGCTATGATTACATTCTCACCAATATTTACAATTTTACCATTATATGCTTCGCATAAAGTATTTATATCACTAATATTTTCAGCAATAGGAAATTTAATCAAAGCCATCTCTTTTTCAACTATATCATTATGCTCATACACCCTTAAAACAGGTATAAGTTTATGTAGTTGCTTGGTTATCTGTTCTATAACTCTGATAGAACCAGAAGTAACAATAGTAAGTCTTGAATACTTAGAATCAGGTATAGGAGCAACTGTTAAAGAAGTAATATTATAACCACGACCAGAAAAAAGGTCTGTAATACGAGATAAAACACTCGCTTCATTTATAACAATAACTGAAACTACTCTTCTTTCACTATTCTCAATCATTATCTTCCCCCTTTTTCTCTAGTAACATCATATTAAATAAACTTCCACCAGCTGGAACCATTGGCATAACATTTTCCAGCCTATAGACTATAACTTCTATAAAAGCTACCACATTTTTCTCAACGGCATCTTTAAGTGCAGCATCAAACTCCTCTTTTGTATGAACTCTATAACCAAGACCACCAAAAGCTTCAGCAAGTTTTACAAAATCTGGCTGTACCTGAAGATCAGTTTCTGCATATCTTTTGTCATAAAAAAGTGTTTGCCACTGCCTAACCATACCTAAGAAATTGTTATTTAAAATAATATTTACTACTGGTAACTTCTTCTCAACTGCAGTCATAAGTTCTTGACAATTCATAAGGATTGAGCCATCACCTGTAAAGTTTATACTTACTTTATCTGGTGAAGCAGCTTTTACACCCATAGCTGCTGGAAAACCAAATCCCATCGTTCCAAGTCCACCAGAACTTGCAAACTGACGAGGTCTTGTAAATGGATAAAACTGACTTGTCCACATCTGATGCTGTCCAACATCTGTTGTTATGTTTGCTCCATCACCGAGAAGTTCACCAACTCTTTTTATAACCCATTGAGGTTTTAATCTCTCACTATCTTCATAAAAAGTCAAAGGATGAAGTTCATTAAAATTATTTACACTCTCTCTCCATGATGAATAATCTTCATTTTTTACAACATCACAAAGAGATAACATATCTAAAACAACATTCTTAACATCACCAACTATCGGATAATCAGCATTTACAAGTTTAGAGATACTAGCAGGGTCAATATCTACATGAACAACATCAGCATTTTTAGCAAACTCACTAAGTTTTCCAGTTACCCTATCATCAAATCTAGCACCCAAAGCTATAACTAAATCTGTCTCACTCATAGCCATATTTGAAGCATAACTTCCATGCATACCTAACATACCAACAAGAAGTTCATCATCATAAGACAATACACCACGAGCCATAAATGTCTCAACAGCAGGGATACCAGTTTTATGAACTAACTCCCTTACTTCATAAGCTGCATTTGCATTTATAACACCACCACCAAGATAAAAAAGTGGTCTTTTGGCATGTGCGATAGCCTCCATAACTTTTTTGATCTGACGAGTATTACCTTTTACATGTGGTTTATAAGTTTCTAAATTTAGTTTTATATCGTAATCAAACTTTTCTATCTGTGCAGTTACATCTTTTGGAATATCTACATGCACAGGGCCGGGACGACCACTTGCTGCTATGTAAAATGCTTCTTTAAGTATGCGAGGTAAATCAGCTGCATCTGTTACAAGATAGTTATGTTTTGTACAAGAACGACTTATCCCAACAGCATCAATCTCTTGAAAAGCATCAGTACCTATAAGGCTCATCGGAACTTGTCCTGATATAACAACCAAAGGGATAGAATCCATATAAGCGTCTGCTAAACCAGTTACTGCATTTGTAAACCCTGGTCCACTTGTTATCATTGCAACGCCAACTTTTCCACTAGCCTTAGAATAACCCTCAGCAGCATGTACAGCAGCTTGCTCATGGCGAGTTAAAATATGCTTAAAATAATCCTGTTTATATATCTCATCATAGACATTCATTATAGCTCCACCCGGGTAGCCAAATACTGTATCTACTCCCTCACATTTTAAGGCTTCAATCACCATCTGTGCGCCACTAATCTGCATAAGAAGTCTCCTTCATAAAAAATTATAATTTTAAAAATTTGACGATTATACTCAAATGGAACTATATTTGAGGTTAAAAGAGGTGTTAATTTTTCAATCTAAGATAGAGTTTACAATCATAGATGGTCGCCACATCTCCAAAGAACCCTTTGTTAAGACTTCAAGATTTAGTTTTGATTTCGGATAATATTTTTTAAATATTCTATAAAATACCTCTATTTGCTCTTGAATTCCAAAGCATGAAACATAGTTTTTTATGCCATTTTCTATAACTAACTGCTCTTTTCTCTGTCTTATAGCTTGTTCTAATTGAACTGTATATGCCAAGGCAAACATAGTAGCTAAATGCTTATATCTTGAATGGATTTTCATATATTGAGATAAGATATTTTTCATACTTATCACATCTCCATCAACAGCATATCCATTCGCCTTTTGCAAATCATCATTCCATTGTTGCTGTAAAACTCTCCCCTCCTTTGTTTCTTGCAATTCTTCAAAAGAAGCCATAATATTATATGCAGAAATAAAATCCTCTTTTTTAATAGCTTCATAAAATTTATGTTCTAACTCTATAGACCCTAAAATATTTTTAGCTTCCTCTTTAAAATCATCAAAATCCAACAACATTCTTAATATTTTTATAGCCATATGAATTTCATTATCTTGTAGATATTTTTGTGATTTTATGTAAAGAGTATCTGCATAATTCATCAACATATCATACTCTTTAAATTCTCTTAAAAATGGATTATGTCTTATCAATTCAAAAGCAAGTTTAAAATCTTTTTGTCCAAGAGAAATTTTAAAACGCCTATAAACATCACCTTGCATAGAAAGACTCTGTATTAACTTTGTTTTTTCACTAACACCACGATATGGATTTAAAATCTCACGAGCTTTATCTTTTGCTTTTGGATCTAAAGAGTACTGCTGAGCTAAAGAAAACGCTTTTTTCCAATTAGCTTCCATAGATTTAAATATAGAAGAATTTTTATACATGGGATGTTTATTTGCTAATGAATATGCCAATGCCAACTTACCCTGCTTGGCAAATGCACTAAATTTCTCAAAATCAACATATTCTTCCATGGTTTTTTTGATGATTGTCTTTTTTAATGGAATATTTTTAAAATTAACAAATGATTCAATAGCACTTTTTTTATCATTTTTCTCAAGAGCTAAGATTGCTTTTTTAAGCATTCTCTCCCAAGTAAATTCCATTTTTTCATATATTTTAGTATATTTAAGAAGTGGATTTATCTCAATATACTGATAAGCTTTTGCATATAATTTTCTTTTGCTTAACTCTTGCATATTTTCTCTACCACTATATATATAATAATTATAAAGTTCATTGGAAGCCGTAGCAACTAAAAGATTTTGATTTATCCCATCAAAACATAACGAAGTTATACAACTAGAAAATTTAATATATTTTGAACTAAGTAACTCATAGTTTTCTAACTCATAAACTAAAATATAACCGAGTTCAGTTGCTAAAAACAAGAACTTGTTATCACTACTTTTTGTAACTTGAACGACTATATCATGAATACCGTCAAGCCGTTTAATAACCTTTCCACTCTTCATATCCCAAACAATACCATTACTTTTTTTATCAACACTAAAAAGTCTATGCAAATTTAAAAACTGCAATTTCATAACGGCCGCAGAATGTCCTATGAGTTTATGTTTAAAAGATCTACCGTCTATGTTAAATAAAAACACTTTTTTATCATAACTAGCAGTTGCAAGCCAAACTCCATTATCACTAAAAGCTATATCGTTTATAGCATCTGAATGTATAGGCAAAGTAAAAGCCAGTTTTGTGCTTTTTATATCTGTTACAAATGTTTTACCATCTTCACCACATGAAAACATATATCTACTTAGTGGATCTATCCCTACACAGCTAACACGACCTTGATGTCTTGTTGTTTTTGCTACTACTTTTTTAGTTTTTACATTAAAAAGTTTTGACTCCTTAACACTAGAGTCTATAACTGCAAAAAAAACTCCATCACTCGTAAAATCTACGGACTGAAAAGCATAATCTTGAAGTGAAATTTTACTTTTAAAACCACTTTTTAATTTAAAAGTTTGTTTATCTAAAAATATCACTGTTGTTTTAGAATCTACAGTGACTAAATCACCACTATCTAAATTTTTCACAAGAACAAGTGGATACTCAAATAGTTTTTTATTTAATGGTTTCATTTATTATATTTTACGAAAAGCTATCCTCTTAAATAGCCCTCTACCTTTAAAGCACTCCTGATTTCATCTTGATGTTCTTTTCCTTTTGTTTCCATATGAACTGTTACATTCGCATCACCATAATCAAGTGATATAGAAGTTCTATCATAAGCTATATGAACTATATTTGCATTTAAATCTCTTAATATCTCTGTAAATCTCATTAATGAACCTGGTTTGTCAATAAGAGTAACAGTAACTTTCATTTTTCTACCAGATTTTAAAAGACCTTTTTCTATAATGACAGAAAGCAGGGTTACATCCATGTTTCCACCACTTAAAACAACAGCTACTTTTTTACCTTTTAAATGTTCAAGTTCATGATGAAGCAATGCAGCCACACCAACAGCCCCAGCTCCTTCAACAACAAGTTTTTGTTTTTCTAATAAATATAAAATGGCACTTGCTATCTCTTCATCATCAACACTTATAATTTTATCTACATTTTTAATTGCATATTTTAATGTTACTTCAGAAGTATCTCTTACTGCTATACCATCTGCAATAGTTCTAACTTTTGTTGAATCTATCGCTTTTTTAGCATTAAAAGAATTTTTAAATGCAGGAGCGCCCAATGCACTAACACCTATTACTTCTATATTTGGATTTATAGATTTTACAGCAGTTGATATACCTGCTATAAGCCCTCCACCACCGACAGGTACTACAACAGCATCAAGTTCTTGACATTTATCTAAAATCTCAAGCCCAACAGTCCCCTGTCCAGCGATAACATCTTCATCTTCAAAAGGATGAACAAAAGTTAAAGAATGTTCTTTAGCATAGTTTATGGCATGTGCGTAAGCTTCATCATAATTAGCACCAGCCAAGATGACCTCTGCACCAAAATATTTTACCCCATTCACTTTTGTAAGAGGTGTTGAATCTGGCATAACTATCACAGCTTTGATACCAAACTTACTAGCTGACAAAGCAACACCTTGAGCATGATTTCCAGCACTTGCAGCAACAACTCCACATGCTCTTTGTTCATCATTCAAAGAAGCTATCTTATTGTAAGCACCTCTAATCTTAAATGCACCAGTAATCTGTAAATTTTCTTTTTTTAAATAAACATCACAACCAGAAATTTCACTTAGATATGGTGCTACAGAAAAAGGTGTATCTACCACAACACCTTTAATTCGTTCTTGTGCTTCATAAATTTTATCTATATTTAACAATTATAACCCTTGCAAACTTCTATGCTCAACCATACTACACATATTTTGAACAACTTTCATACCTGCATCTTTAGCTTTTTGTGCAGCAGCATTATTTACTATACCTTTTTGTGACCAAAATACTTTTACATTACCTTTTTCAATACAAGCATCAGCAACAACATCAAGCACAGCAGGTTTTCTAAAAATATCAACCATATCTACATCAAAAGGTATCTCTAAAAGAGAACGATAAACTTTTTCCCCTAAAATAGTATCCTCTTTAGGATATATAGGAACGATTTTAAAACCATGTTCTTTTAAATACCTAGCAACCTTGTGACTATCTTTACTCTCATTAGGTGAAAGCCCAACAACAGCGATGGTTTTAACACTATCAAATATCTCTTTTATCTCTTGTTTATTTGCATTAACTGAAGGAAATTCACACTCCATATTCATCCTTTTTCATATTTTATCATCTCTCATCAAATCGCTTAAGTTTCCCTAATATAGGTAGTTTCAAGGATTTTCTATGTTATCATACCTTTAAAAACATATTCCTACCAACAAAGCAGGCGTCTTTTATAAAAAGATTATATCGAAAAATAATAAAGTTGTTGATAAAGATACACCGATGCAAACAATAAACGCGATTAAAGACTATAGGAGAAAAATCAGACGGGATTACAGAAGCTTACTGCAAAGTAAAAAAGCAAAACTAAGCAAAATAACCATCCGTATTGAACTTGGTGAAGAACTACCCCATATTGGACTTAATTAAAAAGTTTAGTAAAGTTTTTTAATGGATATGTTTAATATAAGAACCCAAATAACCAAAGAGGCACTTTATTTTTATGAGTACCACTATCAATATCTAAAGCTAGATAACTCTTGTTTATATCTTTAATTTGTTCAAAAGATTTATTTTTACCACCAACCTCAAATATAATATCACCAACTTTAAAATCACCAATATCACTATAATAAATATCTTTAAAACAACTCACAAAATATGTCTCTCTTGTAGTTCCTACATCTGTAGCTATTTGTAAGTCTGTACTTATTGATTGAAGTATATTTGTATTTTTAAAAAATAATTTTTCAGGTTTTTTTGTTTGTTTTGCACTAAACTTATGGATACTTCTAAATATTCCTGTTTTATTTAAAATCTCAAGATAAGTATAAAGTGTAGGTTCACTTATACCTAAATCTTTTGCCAGGGTATCTATCTTTACTTGATAAGGCACTTTAGAAGCTACAACTTTATACATAAGCTTTTTAAATACACTCAAATTTTCAAATTTTATTTTGTTTGTAGCGGGGATATCCTCATATATTATTTTTTCTATAGAGTTGAAAAGTTTACTATTAAAACTTTCTATAGTTTTAGAACTATTAAAATACGGATAGCAACCCATTGTTAAATATGATTTAAATTCTTTATAAAGCATAGGGTATTTTTGTGTCAAATCAAAAGAGATATTAGTATGATTTGACAAAATATTTTCTAGTGAAAAAGATAATAGTTTTACATTGTGTTTTATCTCAAAATACTCTTTAAATGTAAGTTTATCTAATTCTTTTACCACTATTCTTCTACTTAAATCATAACTTTGTATAAGAATATTTAACATAGATGAACCACTAATTCGTATAGTCAAATCAGGGAAAAAATCATATATATTTTTAATATGCCCCGCCCAATCTTTAAACATATGAACTTCATCAATAACTACTTTTCGTCCACCAAGCTTATAAAACTCTTCAACTATCTCTATGATACCAAAATTAGCAATACTTATATCGTCTGCACTAAAGTATAATGCTTCATCTAGGGAATATTGAGCTAAGTACTGAAGTAAAAGAGTGGTTTTTCCTACACCTCTAGCTCCTATGAGTCCTATTAGTCGTTCATCACTATTTATAAAACTATATTGGGTTCTGATATATTTTACATTTTTTATTGAGGCAATTAGTTTTCGTTGTTTATCTTGAAGTTGCTCTATCATAATATATACCTTTTTTATAAAGTATAGTATAACATAATATATTTAAAAGTTAAAGTGTACTTTAGTTTATCATCTATGGAAATTTCACAAACATTCTTCCACTCTTTTCACTTTTTTGAGCTTCTGATTGTAGCCCACAAAATGCCAATATACTCATGCATTGCTATTTGTGACTTTGCGAAAGAAAATACACTTGGTACTTTTAAATAACCATCAAACTCTTTTTTATAAAAATCAGTCGGTGCTGGGATGGGATTCATCCCTAAAGATTTAAAAAGTTTCATCGCTCTTGGCATGTGGGTTGCCGAAGTTACAAGTACAAATGGCTCATTTCCTACAATGGACTTACAAAATATAGCTTCCTCTTTTGTATCTTTTGGTTTTGGATTTATAAGCAGGTCTTTTTCATCAACTCCAAGTGCTTTAGCTAATCTAGCATTCATAATAGCTGTTGGCGTATCTGTAAATCCCTCATAACCTGTAAAAATAATCTTAGAATCTTTTAATTTTCTATGTATCAGTATCCCCTCTAAATCCCTTTTTAAACCTCCACTACTTATATGAGAAGAGAGTGGCTGAGTTTTATCAGTATTGTGTCCATTTCCTAAAACATGTATATATTTTACTGTTGTTTTATAGCTGTATTTTGGATATTCATTTTCTAGGTTTTGCACTAAAAAATTAGCAAAAGGTGGATATGAGAACAAAAACATCACAAAAAATGCCAAACTTAAAAAAGCACTTGCATAGACATCTTTTTTTCTATACATATAGTAAAGACCAATTACAAACAAACTAAAAAACATCCCAAAAGGTTCAACAAAAAAAGTTATAAACTGTTTTAAAAAAAATCCAATATCCATTACCCCAACACCTCATTAATTTTATCTACTATCTCCACATGCCAAAGCAATTCTTTATGTGTTAAATTTTCAAACTCTTTATAAAACTCAAGATTTTTAATACTATTTTTTAACTTTCTTGCATTATCTATATAAACTACTTCATCATCTTTACTTACAAAAAGATATGTTTTAGCATCAATTTTCTGAACATATTTTACAGTATCAAATTTATATCTTAGAAACCTAGACATATTTATTTTATATTTTGTTTGTGCCAAAGAGGCTATACTATCAAAAGCACCAACTAAGAAAACACCTTTCGAGTCCATTTTACTACCAACAAAAGAAGCAATATTTGAACCCAAAGAGTAGCCAAAAAGATAAAAATCACCATAATTTTTTTGAATTATTTGAGCTATAAATAAACTATCTTCTAAAATGTTTTTTTCACTAACATGACCCTCACTTCGACCATAAGAACGATAATTAAATGAGATTATCCTCCTTTTTGGATATAACAAAGCCAGTTTTTGCACAACATCTACACTATCTTGACCTTTACCTGAAAAAAACAATAAAGTTTCACTTGATTTTTGTGGTTGATAAACAACACCTTCTAGCTCAATTGCATCTTTAGTTTTTATACTTAGTATCTCAAAATCATCTCCTAATTCTTCACAACGATAGTAAGTTGGAGAAAAAATCATAAAAAATTGCCACTGATAAAAAGCAAACCATAAAATCATAAATGTAAAAATTAAAAATATAATATAAATCATAGATGAAATTGTAGTATAATTTCATCAATTATAATAGGATTTAAAATGCAAGTATTCGGAAAATTTTCAACAAACTTTGATATGGACTATCTAGTAGAACATTATATTTACATAAATGAGAGTGAAAATGAAAAAATAACAGTAACTGATTTAGAAAATATGCTCAAAAAAAAAAGAAAAACAGTAGCAGGAACTATATTTTTATATAACCCTGAAGTGAGTCCTGTTGGCTATAAACTTAGCCGTTTTTTACAAAATGATGGTTTTGACAAATATGATGAATTTGTACAACTAAATGAAAGTCCAAAAGACTACATTTTAAATGCAGGACTTAAACAACACCATAAAGGTAAGCTAGTTGAGATAAAACATCTATTTAACTACAACAGAGAAAATATTGAGCCAACACCTATTTTAGAAGAATTTGATGCAGATTTAGACAAGTTTACATCTTCTCAATTTACAAGATACGACAAAACACTCAACTATCTTGACATTCCAAATATCCGTTTAAGTGGAAAATTTGTATTTTTTGGAATTGGACATAAATATGATAGACATCACAAAGCTATCATTGCCTATGCAAAAGCTTTATCTCAACATATAAACAAACTAGATAAAACAGTAGTTTTTATGCATGACAATAACTATGATGCAGATGAATGTAGAGAGATAGCATACTTTTTGTCACCTTTTGCAACAGGTAAAGCTAGAGAAAAAAGGGCAAATGGATTTAAAGAAGTTTTTAACACAAATCCACCACACATTGTAAAGATAAAATAAGTTATAATGGCTTAAATAGTTTAGGAGATTTTATATTGTTAACTAAAAAAGAGCAAAAAAAAGAAAAGATAATTCGAAATGCTTTGTTACTTTTTGCAAAAAATGGTTTTTATGCTACAACTATACCAGATATAGCTTCAACACTTAAAATGAGTGTTGGAAATATGTACAACTATTTTAAATCAAAAGATATTTTAGCAAAAGAGATTATAAAATATATATCTGCATATCTGGGTTCTAAGATAAAAAAGATAAATGAAGAGGACATTTCTACAAAAGAAAAAACAAAAAAAATCATAGAGATGTATTTTAAAACTGCTATGTCAAAACCTGAAATGATAGATTATTTTCTAAGAATATATCTCTCAAATCGTGAGGTATTTTTAGATGGCTGCGAAGGGATGATTTGTGTTAATGAGTTTGTCATAGAGGTTATGATATATTTTGAAGAAGGTGTAAAATCTGGAGATTTAAGAGATCAAGATTTTTTTAGTGCTTTTGGACTTTTTATGGGTTATCTTGGTGGTATGGTTTTTCTAAAAGGGGAAAATATACTTCCAAAAGAGCTGAATGACTACATAGATGACATAACCTACAATATCTACAAGGCATTAAGTGTATGATAAAAAACTAAAAATCATCTGGTTAACTGCCATATCTTGCAATGGTAATTCACACTCTTTTTTAAATTATCCACATTTAGAACAATTTATAGACGATTTTGAATTTATCTACCACCCCCTTATCTACTCAAAATACTCACTACAAGACTTAATCAATAAAGATATAGAATGTGATATATTACTTTTAGAAGGGGCTATATCACCAGAGTTTAAAAAGATGGATGAACCTATTATAAATCTAGTTGATAAATATGCACACAAGGCAAAAAAGATTATCACGGTTGGTACATGTGCAACTTTTGGTGGTATATTTTCACAAAGTGATTATGCTTATACAACCGGTCTTCATTTTGATAAAGAGAACCCAACTTTTTTGTTTAAAAGTTTAAAACATAAAACCATCTCTATATCTGGTTGCCCAATACAACCAGAGGTTTTGGCAAATACAATCTATGCAATACAAAAAAATATGGATTTAAAATTAGATAATTATCTAAGACCTAAAGAATTTTTTGCATACACTATACATAACGGATGTACAAGAAACGAGTATTTCGAGTACAAAGTGGATAATCATACTTTTGGTAAAAAAGAGGGGTGTATGTTTTATGAACATGGCTGTCAAGCTCCATACACTAACGGAAGTTGTAATAAGATACTATGGAATGGTGTAAACTCAAAAACAAGGGCAGGTTTACCATGTATGGGTTGTACTTCACCAGATTTTCCAAAACAAAACTTATTTAAAACTAAAAAAAACATGGGAATACCTCAAAACCTACCACTTGGAGTTGGAAAAAGAACATATCTAACATTGGCTGGTATCACAAAAGCATTTAGTATAAAAAGGCTTGAGGAGGACTTGTTTTGATAAAATTCATAGAAAAGATAGAGGGTGAAGCTAAACTAAATTTCTCATTTGATGAACATAAAAAGATAGATTTTGTAGATATAGAGTTTTTCTCAACAAGAAATATAGAAAAGATACTTGAGAACAAACCAGCACTTGATGCACTTGTTATAAACCCTAGAGTTTGTGGTATTTGTGGTCATGCTCATCTCATAGCCACTACAAAGGCATTAGAAGATTGCTATAAAAATATAGAAGTACCAAACAATGCTAAAATATTAAGAGAATTAACACTTAACTTTGAGATTATGCAAAACCATTTTAAGTGGTTTTATCTGAGCATTTTACCTCTTTTAGGAGAGAGACAGCACCTCTTAAAAGCTACTTTTCCATCTCAAATTTTAGCAAAAGCCATAGCAGTAGTTGGGGGACAATATCCACATACTTCATACAGTCTTGTTGGTGGTGTGGTTTGTGATATAACGGTAATGGATATTTTAAAAATTACACATCTCATAGATGAAGTTATGAAATATTTTGAAAAAAATTTGCTTGTTGATGAGAGTGAAGAGTTTTTAAACTACAAAAATATAGAAAATATTTTAAATAAAGATGGAGATTTAATAAAAACTTTATTAAAATTTAAACAAAATTCATGGCAGCATCTTGGTAGAAGCTATGGTAGATTTGTTGTATTTGGTCAAAATTCATACTTCAACAGTGGTAAATCCATCAAAACAACAGTAAGTAAGAATCTAAATTTCGCAAATATCAAAGAGCAAACAAATCAAAATTCATATGCTAAAAATGTTACATATAAAAATAAATACTATGAAGTTGGTCCACTTAGCAGAGCTATGTTAAATAAAATTCCACTCATAAAAGACAGTCATAGAAAATATGGTGATAGTATATTTAGCAGAATTTTAGCCAGAATGTATGAGATACCACAACTTCTCAATCATTCAAAAAAACTACTTGACGAGTTAGACTTAGACAAGCCTTTTTACATAGAACCAAAGATAGATATTTCAAAAATCTCAGGTTCGGGTTATGGTTGTGTTGAAGCTGCCAGAGGTACTCTTTTACATAAAGTAAAACTTCACAATGGAATTATTGAAAAATACGACATAATCACACCAACACAATGGAACCTTTCAAATGGAACTAAAGAAAAACTAGGTGTATCTCAAAAAGCAATGATTGGTCTTAGCGATATAAATTTAGCAGAAATAGTTTTTAAATCTTTTGATGTTTGTTCCGTTTGTACAACACATTAAATAAAACCCCAGTCTAATTTTGAGCTAGAGTTTCACAAAAAACTTAAAAATTTATAAACAAGATTCCATATTAAGTTTAAACAAAGAATATCAAAGGTATTATTTTGAATGAATATTCACTCAAACAAACAAAGGAGAGAGGGATGAAACATAACGACTTATTAAAAAAGTTTAATTTACGACTTGAAGAACTAGAAAAAATGCCTAGAATGGATCAGTCTAAAACAATAACAGAAGTTATTGAGGAGAAAGGTTTTTCAAGAAGAGAATTTATGAAATGGGCAACAGCTACCTGTGCTTTGTTAGCATTACCAGCTGAATTTACACCTTTAGTAGCAAAAGCTGCTGAACTAGCAGATAGACTTCCTATCATCTGGTTACACATGGCTGAATGTACAGGGTGTAGTGAAAGTTTACTTAGAAGTGATGCACCAAGTATAGATAGTCTTATATTTGATCACATCTCATTGGAATATCATGAAACTCTTATGGCTGCCGCTGGTTGGCAAGCAGAAGAAAATCTTGAAAATGCTATGAAAAAATATAAAGGTAGATATGTATTGATGGTTGAAGGTGGTGTACCTATAGCAAATGAAGGTTCATTTTTAACTATAGGTGGTCATGCTAAAAGAGGTAAAGATATTGCCATAGAAGCTTCAAATGATGCAGCTGCTATTTTTGCTATTGGAACTTGTTCATCTTTTGGTGGTGTTCAAGCTGCCATTCCTAATCCAACTGGAGCAGTAGGTTTAAGTGAAGTAACTAACAAACCTGTTATAAATGTACCAGGATGTCCACCTAGTGAAAAAAATATTGTTGGAACATTATTACACTTTTTACTTTATGGAACACTTCCAGCACTTGATGCATTTAACAGACCAAAATGGGCTTACAAACACAGAATTCACGATTTATGTGAAAGAAGAGGTCATTTTGATGCAGGTGAATTTGTTGAACAATTTGGTGATGAAGGTGCTAAAAATGGATACTGTTTATATAAAGTAGGATGTAAAGGACCATATACATTTAACAACTGTTCAAAAAATAAATTTAATCAAGGTACTTCATGGCCAGTACAAGCTGGTTTTGGTTGTATGGGTTGTAGTGAGCCAGATTTTTGGGATACAATGGGAACAGTTGGTGAACCACTTAAAGATAAACTTTATAACACAGTATTTGATGGTATGGGTGCAGATGCAACAGCAGATAATATAGGTGTTAATTTACTAATAGCAACTGGTGTTGGTATAGCAGCACATGCCGCAATTTCAGCGATTAAACACCCTAAAGGAGATGAATAATGTCAAAAAGAGTAGTAGTAGATCCAATCACAAGGATAGAAGGACACCTTAGAGCAGAGGTTATTGTAAATGATGATGGAGTTGTAGAAGATGCTTTTGTTTCTTCAACTTTATGGAGAGGTTTAGAAGTTATTGCTAAAAATAGAGATCCAAGAAATGTTCCTCTTATAATGCAACGAATCTGTGGTGTTTGTACATATTCTCACTACCTTAAAAGTACAATAGCAGTTGAAGATGCATTAGGAATTAAAATTCCTTTAAATGCTGAACTTGTTAGAACACTTATGAATGCTGCATTATTTATGCACGATCATGTTGTTCACTTTTATCATCTCCATGGTGTTGATTGGGTTGATATTGTCTCAGCTCTTGATGCAGATGAAGCAAAAGCTAGTAAATTAGCTTTTAAATATACAGACAATCCAATAGCAACAGGGGAAAATGACCTTAAAAAAGTTAAGGAAACTGTAGCTAAGTTTGCTAAAAATCCTCAAGGTCTTGGACCATTTGCAAATGCTTATTGGGGACATGGAACTTATAAGTTTACACCTGAACAAAACCTAATTGCACTCTCACATTATTTAAAAGCACTAGAGATGCAAAGAATGGCAGCTCAACTTTTAGCTATCTTTGGTGGTAAACAGCCACATCCACAATCTCTTGTTGTTGGTGGAGTTAGTTGTGTTATGGACATCTTAGATCCATCAAGAATGGGTGAATACCTTACAAAATACAAAAAAATGGCTAATTTTGTAAAAAATGCTTATGTAGCAGATATTAAAATGGCTGCAGAGATGTATAAAACAGAAGGTTCAGTTGTTAAGCCAATGGGTGTAAAAAACTTTATGGCGTATAGAGATTTTATGGTTGGCAGAGATGAATATCTGTTCGATAGTGGATATATTGAAAATGCTGATTTATCAAAAGCATTTGATATTAATGAAGATTTAATTACTGAAGAAGCAACACACTCTTGGTATGCAGATGATGAAGCACTTCATCCATATGATGGTAAAACAAATCCTAAATATACTGGTTTTGTAGATGGTGAAAGTGTTGGACCTGATGGAAAAATGATTCATTCTCAAAATATTGATCCTAAAGGTAAATACAGTTGGATCAAGTCTCCTAGATATGATGGTAAACCTATGGAAGTTGGTCCACTTGCGTGTTTACTTGTAAGTTATGCAAGAGGAAATAAAATTGTTCAAGCATCTGTTAATGGATTCCTAAAAGAAACAGGTCTTCCTGTTGGTGCATTGTTTACTACTCTTGGTAGAACAGCAGCAAGAGCATTACAATGTGAAATCATTGCAGACAATGCGATTAAAGCATTTAATAACTTAATTGAAAACCTAAAAGTTGATCAAGAAACATGTGCTCCATATATCATTGATAAAAATAAAGAGTATAAAGGTAGAGGTATTGGTGATGTTCCAAGGGGAATGCTTAGCCACTGGATCAGAATTAAAAATGGTGTTTGTGAAAATTATCAAGCTGTTGTTCCATCAACTTGGAATGCTTCTCCAGTAGATGCAAATGGTATCAAAGGTCCATATGAAGCTGATTTAGTTGGATTGAAAATTGAAAATCTTTCTCAACCGTTAGAGATTATTAGAATAATTCACTCATACGATCCTTGTATAGCATGTGCAGTACATGTTATGGATACTAAAGGGAATAAACTTAGTGAATACAAAGTTGATCCTCTTTATGGCAATTGTAGTGTTTAAAGGAGAATAATTATGGAAACACATAATTCTTGTATAGAAAGGGAAGAAGAGTTTACTTCCCTTTATAGATGGCAACACTGGATTAGGGTAATAGCGATTGTTGTTTTAACTGTGACAGGTTTTTATATAGCAAAACCTTTTATATCGCCTATACCAAACAGTGAACCAACAAATTTCATGTATGCTCTTTTTAGAAGTTGGCATGAAATATTTGGTTTTGTTTTGACTGCTGTTGTATTATTTAAAAGCTACCTTTTTGTTTTTTCAAAAAGATATAAAGATGAAGCAGGTTCAATTAAGGATTTTTTAAGTCCAAAAATATGGATACAGCAAATTGGATACTATTTATTGGTTTCAAAACATCCTCATTTAAGAGGAACATATAATCCATTGCAATTTATTGCATATATTGGATTTTATGTTTTAATGGCTATTTTAATACTTACAGGTCTTATCTTGTATGTTCATGTGTATCATCAAGGTCTTGGTGGTATGCTTTATGATAGTATGAGAAACTTTGAAGTTATGCTCGGAGGTCTTGCCTTGGTTAGAGAACTTCATCACATAGCAATGTGGGGAGTTATACTTTTTGTAGGTGTGCATGTATATATGGCGATTTACAATGCAGTTTTTGGAAAAGATGGTTCTATGGATGCGATTTTTTCTGGAAATAAATGGCATAAAAAACACTAAATATTAGTTTCAAGAGAGGTTTTTCACCTCTCTTCTAAGTGATATTTTTTAAATGATATTTTAAGGAGTCTATTATAAAAATTTTAATTTTAGGTATTGGTAATGTTTTATTTGGTGATGAGGGCGTTGGAGCGCACTTAGCACATTTGATAGAAAAAAAATATGAGTTTATTTCAGATAAGCATGTTGTTGATGTAGTTGATGGTGGAACTTTAGCTCAGATTCTCATACCGATGATTACTGAGTATGACAGAGTGTTTTTAATTGATTGTGTAGATGTAGATGATGCTGAGATTGGAGATGTTTATTGTTTTGATTTTTCAGATATGCCAAACTATATAAAATGGGAAGGTAGCGCACATGAGGTTGAGATGTTACAAACTCTTCAGATGATAGAGATGGTAGGTGATTTACCACCTGTTAAAATCATAGGGGTAATCCCTTATGTTATAGGTGAAAACAGCACTTTTGAGATGACAAAAGAGGTTTTAAAAGCTTCTGAAGTTATGGAAAAACTGATTATTAATAACATTAAAGAGTTTGGAGATATTGAAATAAGAACAAAAGAAGAATTAAAAATAGCAGATGTTTGTGCTACAACATACCTAAAAGGTTTTACTATATGATATTAGAATATGTAATAGACTATCGTTCATCTTCACAAATTTATGAAAAGATTTTTTTAAAAAGCATAAAGGAACATTCACTCTCTGGTAAGTTGGTAAAAGATGGTTTTTATCTAAAATGTTATATTGAGGCAGATGATACTGAAAATTTTTCAAATTTTGCAACAGATTTTGCAAAAAAACTGCCCCACTCTATCTTTTTATATGATACAAAAGTTAATGTTATAGAAGACATGCCAGATGATGAATTTATCTTAGAAGATAAGCAAAAACTAGATATACCTTTTTGTTTAGAGTGTTCAAAATCTGTTTTAGATGAAAACAGCAGTAGTTATTATGATATTTTTAAATCATGTGATATATGTGGGCATAACATTGATGGAGAACACAAAAGCTATAAAAAAGAGTTTGAAATGATTGCTGATCTTATCAAAGATGGCAAAACTATTAAAATCAACACTTCTTATGCAACATACAATATTGGTAAAGTTTCAAAACTATGTGATGAGATAGATTTTGATATAGTTGCTTATGATTATGCTACTATAAAAAAATTCACACATGCCAAAGATTATGAGCTAAAAGCTTTAGCTTCTATTGAAAAACCCTTTATAAAGTTAAAAACCAATATCAAATTTAAAACAGATATAGAAGATTTACAAGAAGAACTGATAAGATTTAAACTAGCTGATGATTTTATGTTGTATCTTTTACTTCAAGAATTAAATAAAAATGATATAAATATGATATTTATATCAAAAGATAAAATTAAAGCAGATGAAGAATTTATCTTATTTGAGCAAGTAACACAAAAAGAACCCATAGAAATAGTTGTTTCAAAAAATCAACATGCCATTGTAAAGGGGGATAAAGGCTTAGAGGTTTTTCCAACATTAACAACTGAAATAGCACCAATAGTGGGAGCTACTTACTCTGTTATAAAAGAGCATAACCTAAAAGATGATAATATAGCAGGAATATATCTAAGTAAAAAATATCAAAACGGTATCGTAATATATGGGAAAAAATATGGGATGATAAATTATCTGTCTTTAGAAGCTCATTATAACTCTATCTCAGATATTTTTCAAAAAATAAAATCTACAGATGAGAGTGGGAAAAAGCTGATTGAAAATTATATTTCTAAATTTCCAAAGCATTGTGAAAATATTTTAAATCTATCGTTTGATAAAAATTATTTTAATATCCATGAATTATGGGGAATTATGTCTATAATTTTAAATTTTTCATCATCATCTAATTTAGATATAGCTTCAAATGTGTTACAAAACAATTCTATCTCTTTTTTAGGAAATAGAGGTCCTAGGATAGATTACAAGGTAATTAAAAACAAAAATACAACTTCACTTAATTACCTAATGATTATAAGAAGTGCTATGAGTTTTAAACTTGCGGGGATAGATGATTTAACTTTATCTTATGGTGTTATTGAGAGTTTTGCAGAATTTCTGGTAAATGAAATAGGTGATATTAAAGATAATTTCAATGTTAGTTCAACCGTTCTTGCTGGATCATTGTTTCAAAACAGTAAACTTTTTACTAAGCTAAATGATGAAGCTTATATAAATGACGATATATATTTCAACAATCAACTTTTGATTGATGGAAAAAATATAACTTATGGGGACTTTTTGATTAATTAAGATTATAAATTATATGTTAAATAAAAATAAAAAAGAAAATTTGATTATATCTTCAGCATTGAAAATGTTTTCAAAAAATGGATTTTATAATACCAAAGTAGCCGATGTCGCAAAAAGTATAGGTATGAGTGTGGGAAATTTTTATAACTATTTTCCATCAAAAAACTCTTTAGCCAAATCTTCTATTGTTTTTGTATCAAAAAAACTAGCTATGAAACTAAAGTATATAAACGAACAAGAGATTTCATCAAAACAAAAGATAAACCTATTTGTAAAAAGTTATCTAGTGTTTTTAACAAAACATCCAGAGATGATAAACTATTTTTTTAAAGTATATCTTGGAAATCGTGAACTGTTTTGTGAAAATGAGGATTGTGGATTTGAATTTGCAAAAGAGTTTGTAGATGAATTAAAAAAAATGATTGATAATGGAATCGAAAAAAAGGAGTTTGTCAATCAAGATTTTTTTATATGTTTTTCTTGTATAGCTGGAATACTAGGAGGTATAACATTTTTAAATTCAGAAAATGTTTTGGATAAAGATTTAGAATTTTATGTTGACAGTTTGTCAATTTCAATTTACAAATCTATA
This sequence comes from Sulfurimonas sp., assembly GCA_027064045.1. Taxonomy (GTDB): domain Bacteria; phylum Campylobacterota; class Campylobacteria; order Campylobacterales; family Sulfurimonadaceae; genus Sulfurimonas. The sequence goes on from JAMOQK010000007.1 coordinate 43,814, forward strand.
TCATATCCTTGCGAATAGGTATTCATAAAGTGGAAGCTATATTAAAAGCAAAAACGATTACAATCACGGGTAGAGTTCAAGGTGTTGGATTTCGCCCATTTATATATAAATTGGCAATAAAATTTAACTTAAAAGGATATGTAAAAAACAATGAACAAGGTGTCTTTATTTTCATCGAAGGGAAAGATAATTATATAAAATCTTTTTTAAATGAGATATACCTAGACAACCCACCTTTAGCTGACATTGTTGATGTTAGAGTAAAAAATGTAGTTCCTCTTTATAAGGGACAGTTTGAAATAATACAGGATATAGTTGAAATTTCTACTTCCAAAACAGCGACGATTTCTCCTGATTTCGCAATATGTAACAAATGTAAAATAGAGATACTAACAAAACCCCATAAGTACGGCAACTATTTTGCTACAAATTGTACAGATTGTGGACCAAGATATAGTATTATTCAAACTGTGCCTTATGATAGAGAAAACACCTCAATGGCAAAATTTAAAATGTGTTCTAGTTGTCAACAAGAGTATGATGACCCACAAAACAGACGCTATCATGCACAACCTATCTCTTGTCATAAATGTGGACCTAGTTTAAATATGAGTATTGAAGATATGGCAAAATATATCAAAAATGGAGATATAGTTGCCATAAAAGGGATAGGTGGTTTTCATATTGTTTGTGATGCAACAAATGACAATACACTCAAACAGCTAAGAGAGTATAAGCATAGACCAACAAAACCTTTTGCTATCATGTGTAAAGATTTAAAACAGTTATCAACATTAGCAGAATTTTCTAAAAAAGAAGAGATGATTTTAACTTCAAAAGAAGCCCCCATTGTAATTTTAAAAAAACTAAATAAATCTATAATATCTAAAGAGATTGCTCCAAATATAGATAGAATTGGTTGTTTTTTACCATATACACCACTTCAATACCTACTTTTTCAACATCTAAAAACCCCCATAGTAGCAACAAGTGCAAATCTAAAAGGGGAGCCAATCATAACAAATATCGAAGATATTAAAACAAAACTCCCATTTATAAAGCATATTTTAGATTTTGACAGAGATATAGTAAATGCAATAGATGATAGTTTAACTCAAGTGGTAGATAACAAGATACAAATACTAAGAAATGCCAGAGGTTATACACCAAAAACCATAAAACTTAAAAATAAAATAGATAAAAAAATTTTAGCAGTTGGAGCAAATCAAAAAAGCACAATAGCACTTGCATTCGATGATAAAGTTATTTTAAGTCCATATATTGGGGATTTAAATTCTATAAAAAGCTTTGATTTTTTTATAAGAACAATAGAGAGTTTTAAACGATTTTACGATTTTGAACCAGATGTCATCATAATAGACAAACATCCAAACTATGAAACAACAAAATGGGCAAAACAACAAAATATAAAACTTTTCGAGGTGCAACACCATTTAGCACATATCTATGCTACTAAAGCTGAATTTAATTTAGATAAAGATTGTCTTGGCTTTAGTTTTGATGGTACTGGATATGGAGATGATGGCACTCTTTGGGGTGGAGAAGTTTTTGTCGGGGATGAAAGAAAATATCACTTTAAACCTATTAAACTGCTTGGTGGAGATAAAGCTATAAAAGAGCCAAGAAGAGTAGCTTTAAGTATGCTTTTTGATAACTATAACCTTACTGAAATTTTAAATTTTAAATTACCATTTGAAAAAAATGAGATAAAACTTTTATATAAAAGTTACATAAACAATCTAAACGCACCACTAAGCACATCTGTTGGAAGGATGTTTGATGGAGTAGCAAGTTTATCAGGATTTTGTGATTTTCAAACCTATGAAGGGGAAGCTGGTCTTTTATGTGAAAAAGCATATAATCCCACATGCCAAGAGAATTTTAATTTTAAAATTGATAATGGAACAATAGATATAAATTTTGATTTTTTTGATAAAAATCTGGTAAGTAAATTTATAAATACTCTTGTTGAAATTATCATATATATATCTAAAAAAGAAAAGATTGATGTGATTTTAAGTGGTGGTGTTTTTCAAAATAAAACACTCTTAGAACTAACTTTAAAAAGGTTAAAAGAGCAACATATCAACTACTATCATCAACAAAACACACCTATAAATGACAGTGGTATATCTTTAGGACAAATTTGGAAATATATAAGTACCTTAAATAATTTTAGCTAGATTTTATAAAAAAGACTATAGAATACTGAATGAATATTCATTAAAAGGTTAAATATGAATGAATTTGGACTCTTACTTATATTTTGGTATGGTATCCTCCACGCTTTTGGTCCCGACCATCTCACAGCTATCGCAGATTTTTCCATCGGTAAAGACAAGAAAAAAACTTTACTTATAACAACGCTTTTTGCCATGGGTCATGGTCTTAGTCTTTTTGTATTTGCTAAAATTTTACAAAGTATAGACATAAGTGAGAATATTTTAAGATATGGTGATATGATCTCAGCATCTGTTATTTTAAGTATGGGGGTATATCTACTATATATGGTTTTTACAGACAAAATCCATCTAGGTTATCATACTCATACAGATGGTAGTCAACATACTCATATATACTTTGGCAAAGAGCATCAGCATGATAATAATGTTGCTACAACTTCAGCCTTCACAATGGGTCTTTTGATGGGTGCAGGTGGTGTTCGTGGTATGCTTGTTACACTTGGAGTATTACAAGGGCAAAATGTTGATTTTACACTCGTTTTAGCTTTTACTTTAGGAGTTATGCTTATCTTTGTAGGTTTTGGTGTTTTTATTTTGTATATTAATCAAAATTTATTAAACTCAAAACAAAATATAAGAAGAGTTTTTGCAACAGCAGGAGTTATCTCATTAGTTGTTGGCAGTAGTTTTATAGTTGGATAATAAAGAAAATTTTAAAGGATAAAATATGTGTGCAGATTGCGGATGTTCTATAACAGGACACACTCACGAACATAGTCATGAACATCATCACGGAAGTAGCGAAGAACATCAAAAAGCTCATGGACACCTACATGACAATCCACAACTAAATGATGCTAAAACCATCTCGGTAATACAAAAGATACTTGATAAAAATGACCATGAAGCAAAACACAATAGAGAGCATCTTGAAAAAAATGGTGTACTTGGTGTAAATCTTATGAGTTCCCCCGGAAGTGGAAAAACAACTATTTTAGAGTATTTAGCAGATGTAGCTGACTTTAAATATGGTGTTGTTGAGGGTGATTTAGAGACAAGCAGAGATGCAGACAGACTCAAAGCCAAAGGGATAGAGGCTCATCAGATTCAAACAGGAAGTGCTTGTCATCTTGATGCTTTTATGGTTCATAAAGCACTTCATCATATAGATTTAAACAAAATAGATGTCTGTTTTGTGGAAAATGTTGGCAACCTTGTTTGCCCTGCAAGTTATGATGTTGGAACTCACTTAAATATAGTACTTGTTTCCATACCTGAGGGTGAAGATAAAATTGCAAAATATCCTGTGATGTTTCGTCAAGCAGACTTAATTTTGTTTACAAAAACAGACCTTTTACCATACTTTAATTATGATATAGAAAAAGAGAAAGAAACTGCAAGAAAGCTAAAACCAAATGTTGATATGCTTGAAGTAAATATAAATGATATTGAGAGTATCAAAAATATCGCTTCATGGATAGAATTTAAAAGGAAGATGAGATAATGTGCCTATCTATACCAAGTAAAGTTGTAAAAATAAACAAAGAAACAAATGTAGCAACTGTTGATACGATGGGTATCAAAAGAGATGCTTCTCTTGATTTAATGGCAGAAGATGATGTAAAAGTTGGGGATTTTGTACTTCTTCATATAGGTTTTGTTATGAATAAAATAGATGAGGGAGATGCTCTTGCCTCGATTGAAACATACAAAGAGATACTTGCCATCATGGATGAAGAGGATCGGCAACAGGCAATTTTGGAAGAAGATGAAATGAGTGTCCAAACAGAGGTAGCACCTAAGTGAAATTAGAACTAAAAAATCTTTATGATGATTTTAGAGATGGTAAAACTATCAAAGCCTATGCCAAACTCATAGAAGATGAAGCAAAAAAGATAGATAAAGATATAAATATTATGGAGGTTTGTGGAGGTCATACACACACCATTATGAAATTTGGTCTGCCACAACTCATGCCAAAAAACATCCATTTTATCCATGGTCCAGGGTGTCCTGTATGTATTATGCCAAAAGAGAGGATAGACCATGCTTATGTTTTAGCAATGCAAAAAGATGTAATTCTTGTAACTTTGGGCGATATGATAAAAGTTCCAGGAAGTCACGGAAGTTTACAAAATGCAAGAGCAAAAGGTGCTGATGTCAGGTTTGTTTACTCCCCAATGGAGTGTATAAAAATAGCAGATGAAAATCCAAACAAAAAAATAATCTTTTTTGCTATTGGATTTGAGACAACTACCCCCATGACTGCTGCACTTGTGGATTTTACACTAAAAAAAGATATAAAAAATATATATTTTCACATAAACCATGTAACAGTTCCAGAAGTTATGAAAGAGCTAATTGACAGTAGAGATGAGCATGTGGACAGTTATAACAATCGTATTGATGCTTTTTTAGGACCTAGTCATGTAAGTGTAATAGCTGGAGCAAAAATATATGATCAGTTTCCAAGAGATTATGGCAGACCTGTTGTTGTGACAGGATTTGAACCTGTTGATATGATGGAAGGTGTTTATAAAATTCTAAAACAATTCACAGAACAAAGATGTGAAAACGAGATACAATACAATAGAGTTGTAACTTATGAAGGCAATACAAATGCCCAAAAACTCATAGATAAATATTTTGACAAAGTAAATCTTTTTAAATGGAGAGGTCTTGGAAATGTACCAGATAGTGGACTTAAACTAAAAGATAAGTTTGCTAAATATGATGCAGAAGTTATATATGATGAGATATTACCAAAACATGAGATAGAAGATCATAAACTTTGTATTTGTGGAGATATTTTACGGGGTATGGCTCATCCGACAGAGTGTAGTATTTTTGGTACAGCATGTAAACCAAGTAGCCCAGTGGGGAGTTGCATGGTTAGTAGCGAGGGAGCATGTGCAGCTTACTTTAAATATGGAAATATGGTATAATACTTTTAAAAGTACTCTTTAGAGTATTGTTAAGGATGTGACAATGATAGTAACTGCAAATGAAGTAAAAAAAAGAGGTGTATCTCTTTTTGATGAACTTTTTGAGAAGTTTGATGATTTGATTATAAGTGTCAGAGGTAAAAAAAAGTATATCGTTATGGATTATGAGCGATATGAAAAGATAAGAGAATATGAGTTAGATAGAGCATATAAAGAGGTTATGGAGGATATTGAGAATGGGGATTATCATACAGATATAGATAAACACCTCAAAGAGATAGCAGATGTATGAGATAAAAATCACAAAAAGATATGATAGAGTTTCAAAAAAGTTTTTTAAAAAACACCAAAATTTAAAAGACAGATATATCAAAACTATCAATATCTTAAAAACAAACCCTTTTCATCCATCTCTTAGACTTCACAAACTTCAAGGGGAGACAAAAGAGTATCACTCTGTTTCAATAGATATGCAATACAGAATAATTATAGATTTTATCATAATAGATGAGCAGATAATTCTCATAGATATTGGCTCACATGATGATGTTTACTAAAGGATAATAATGCAGAAAAATATAACCTTAGCCATGGGAAATGGTGGCGAAGAGAACAATAAACTTATAACAGATATATTTTATAAAGCTTTTAAAAATGAGATTTTAGAGAGATCTGAAGATGCCGCAGTGCTTGGTTTTGGAAACGAAAAAATAGCTATGAGTACCGACAGCTTTACGGTAAGCCCCATATTTTTTAGTGGCAGTGACATAGGAAAACTAAGTATTTGTGGAACTTGTAATGACCTTGCTATGATGGGGGCAAAACCAAAATATCTAACAGTTGGGATAATTCTTGAAGAGGGATTTTCAATAAAAGATCTACAAAAGATAGTAAGAAGCATGAAAAAAGAACTTGAGATAAACGGTGCTATTGTAGTTAGTGGAGATACAAAAGTTATGCCAAAAGGTACACTAGATAAAATCATCATAAACACAACAGGTGTTGGTGAAATTTTATATGATGGGATTAGCTCAAACTCTATTACAGAAGAAGACACTATTATAGTTAGTCGTGATATAGGTTGTCATGGTGCGACTATATTTGCTTCAAGAGAGGGAATAGAACTTGAGAGTGAATTAAAGAGTGATTGTACTTCATTGTTTCCAATAGTAAAAAAACTCATAGATGGTGGAGTGAAAATCACAGCCCTAAGAGATGCAACAAGAGGTGGAGTAGCAGCGGTGCTAAATGAGTGGGCAAAACAAAGTGACATTTGTATAGAAGTGGATGAAGATAGCATACCTGTATCACAAGAGGTTTACGGCATGTGTGAAATGCTTGGATTTGAAGCAACTGCATTGGCAAACGAAGGAACTTTTTGTCTTTCAATAAAAAAAGATGATGAGAAAAAAGCACTTGAAATTTTAAAAGAGTTTAATCCACATGCCACAACCATAGCAAAAGTGACATCATCACATAAACAAAAAGTTATACTTAACAGCTCTTACGGTACTCAAAGGTTTTTAGACACTCCAAGTGGAGAATTGCTTCCTAGGATTTGTTAAATATATGAAAATTAATCCAAATATATCATGTCCATGTGGAAGTGGTAAAAAGTATAAAAAATGTTGTGCTGTTTTTCACAAAGGAGGTTATCCTAAAAATGTGCTAAGCCTTATGAAAAGTAGGTATAGTGCTTTTACCCTTGGTAAAATAGACTACATCATAAAAACTTCAACTTTTCAAAATGATTATGATGACTTAAAATCATTTAGTGAAAATTGTGAGTTTAAAAAACTTATAATCTTAGACCATACTGAAGATAGTGTAACCTTTAATGCAACTGTATTTTGTAATAACATGGATAACAGTTTTACTGAAAAAAGTAAATTTATTATGGTTGATGGCATGTGGAAGTATGAAAGTGGAGAGATACTTTAGATGAAAATAACACTTCTCATAACCAGTTTTAATTCTATTTCTCAACTTGTTTATACATATTTAAAAGACAAAAATCACAAAACAGATATTGTCTTTGCCACTTCACTCACAAGAGATAAAGAGATACAAGATTTTAACCCAGACTTGATATTGTGTCCTTTTTTGAAGCATTATATCCCACATGCCATATATGAGAACTATCCAACTTTTGTTTTTCATCCAGGTATTAGAGGTGACCGTGGAGCTTATTCGCTTGAGTATGCTTTAAATGAAAAAAGTTGGGGTGGTGTGATTTTAAAAGTGGATAAAAACTATGATGGTGGAGACATTTTTGCCTCATTTAAATTTGAGATGAGAGATACTTACAAGGCTTCACTTTATAGAAATGAGATAAAAAAAGGATTTTTTGACATACTTGATCAATTTTTTAAAAACTACAAAGAGGACACAAAGACCCCACAAATCCTAAACCCACTCCACAAAAAGCCACATGCCAAGATAGATTGGCAAAGAGATACAACCAAAGAGATAGTTAGAAAAATAAATATGCTCGATAGTTACCCTGGCATAGAAGATGAGATTTTAGGTCTAACATACCACCTTTTTGGTGCATGGGAAGAGGAACAACTAAAAAGTGATAAACCAAAAGAGATTTTAGCAAAAAGAGAGGGTGCTATCTGCATATCAACCATTGATGGTGCAGTATGGATAACACATCTAAAAACAACAGATGGTTTTAAATTACCAGCAACCTATGTTTTAAAAGAAAAACTAAAAGGGGTAAAAGAGGTTAGACTCCCCTTGCTTTTTGATATGAGTTATAAAACTTTTTATGAGATAAGCCATACTATGGATGGGGATGTAGCATACCTGTGTTTTAATTTTCACAATGGTGCTTTTATGGCAGAGCAATGTATAAGATTAAAATATGCTTTTGAATTTTTGAGAGAGAGTGCCAAAGTTATTGTGCTGATAGGTGGAAGAGATTTTTTTAGTAATGGTATCCACCTAAATATCCTAGAAGACAGCAAAAAAAATGGTGAAGATGGCTGGAGCAATATAAATGCGATGAATGATTTGATTAAAAGCATAATATTTGCAGATGATGTTATAACGGTTGCTTCACTTCATCAAAATTCTGGTGCTGGTGGTGTATTTTTAGCTTTGGCATGTGACTTTGTTGTGGGTGCCAAAAGTGCAACGATAAATCCACACTATAAAACTCTTGGACTCAGTGGAAGTGAATATCATACATATACTCTGCCAAAAAGAGTTGGTAGAGATATGGCTACGAAATTACTTGATGAGTGCCTACCCATCTCAACCCCACATGCCAAAAAGATAGGGATGATAGATGAAGTTTTTGATGATGATGGATACTTTAAAACTTTACGAGAATATACTCAAAATATTATAAAAGATGAAGATGAATTTGAAGATTTTTTATATGAGAAACAAGATTATTTAGAAGAAAATGAGCAAATGATAGAGATAGCAAAAGAGGATGAAATAAAAACAATGTATCCAGAATTTTGGGATAAAAAAAGTCCATTTCATAAACTTAGATACGATTTTGTATATAAAGTTTGCCCAACAAAAACTCCAAAAAGGTTAAAATACAATGCATGAATATAGTATAGTCCAATCACTGCTTGATAGTTGTGAAGAAAATGCCAAAGAAAATAACAGTGAAAAAATCGCAAAAGTTGTAGTTAAAATAGGTGTTATGAGTGGTGTAGAACCAGATTTACTCAAAACTGCTTTTGATACTTTTAAAGAGGGTACTATGTGTGAAGATTGTGAGTTTGTCATAAATATACAACCCATACTGGTACTCTGCCGTAGTTGTAATACAAAATCCACACTGAGTAAAAATGAATACGAATGTCCAAAGTGTAAAAGTGTTGAGTTAGATGTATTAGATGGTGAAGATATGTATCTTATGCAACTAGAATTAGTCTAAAGTTTCTTAGCCCATCTAGCAAAAAATCTAGCTGGACTTAACCTTTTGCTTATCTTTTTATCGTTTAAAATTTTATCTTTTAATATTTTTGCTAAATATGGTGCTAAAACAAAACCATAACCACCATTTCCATTTATCATATAAAGATTTGGATAGTATATATACTCATCAAAAGATGGTTTTTTCGTTTTAAAGTTAATACCACCACATGCCAAAGTTTCACCAGAAAGGACTAAAGAACCAACCATTGGGATATAATCAAAACTTCCACTTCTAAGACCTGTATAATCTTTTATCACTTCTACATCTTCTAACTTTAAAGTTTGTCCAGCTTTTTGTAGTAACTCAGCCCTACCCTTTTGTATATTATAAGGTTCTTGTGAGGTTTGTGGATGATAATGAACATTATGTGTCGCACCAATAGCTAAAACACCATCTTTACTTGGTGAGATTGAAACAAACTGATGGATAGAATATGGATTTTGTGTAGCAGTCTTTACATCTATACGATGTCCCCACACTCCACGAAGTTTTAAGTATGGCTCTTTTATTATCTGCTCATAAGCACCAGTTGCCAAAACAACATCTTTTGCACAATAACACTCATTTATAACCCACATCCCATCATCATATTGTAAACTATCAACCTTTTCTTGTTTAAATATTGCACCTTTTATCATCTCTTGGCATGTGGATACAGCATCTACAACCCCAGCATCCAAAGATATATTTTGCATCTCTTTGGCATGTGGATTTAAAGTAGCTAAAATCTCTTCTGATGGAGATTTCAATTTTAAGGTGGCATGTTCTTTATAGTATTTTAAAATTTCACCACTGATTTCATCTTGAGCAATATGAAGAAGTTGTGCTTTTGTAAAAGAAGTATGAAAATTTTTCTCATAAAATTCCATAGAGTAGATAAAAGCATCATGAAGCAACTCTTTTAGCTCTCCAGCTTTTGAAAATTTTGGAGATACAAAAGCACCAGCAGCACCACTACCACCACTAGCAACCCCATCCATATCTAAAATAAGTACATTTTTTTTAGCTTTTACCATCTCATAAGCAACACTACATCCGTTTATACCCGCACCAATTACAACAACATCATACATCGTATAATTCCACCGTCACTTATAAAGAATTTTTCCGTTTACACACCACATCTTACACAACTAAAATTAAGTCTTAAATACTAACTTCTTTTATATCTGCAATATTTAAGATACTTTTATATATGGAAGCCACCAAAGATTTACGATTGTTTTTAACCTTTTCATCTTCAGCATTTACCATAACACTATCAAAAAACTTATCTAATTCAGGTTTAAGTCCAAGAAGTGAGTCAAGTTCATCTTCATAGCAATCATACTCTTTTTGTGCAATCTGCATATATTTTTCATAAAGTTCACGCTCTGCATCATCTTCAAAAAGTTTACTATCTACAACCAAATCAACTGACAAATCTATATCTCTTGTAATGTTTGCAACCCTTTTAAAAGTTGAAAAAGCATCACTAAAACCTTCAGAATTTGCTATGTTGTCTAACGCTTGAATCTTTTTAGAGATAGCTAAAAGCTCCCTCTCTCCAGTTGATAAAACAGCTTCAACAACAGAAGGATTTACCTTATGATACTGTTTAACTCTTTCAAGGAAAAAAGCCTCTAACTTTTTCATATCTATCTTATCGTATCCACATGCCAAAGTATTTAAATCTTTGACAATATCAAACTCAAAATCATATTCATTTGTTATCCTGAGTAAACCATTAACAGCACGACGAAGTGCAAATGGATCTCTTGAGCCTGTTGGGATTTGATTTACGCTAAAAAGTGCTAAAAGTGTATCTAATTTTATACTCATTGCAACTATGGCACTCATAGGAGTTGATGGTAAAGCACTCTCCTCACCATCTGGTAAATACTGCTCAGCTATAGCAGTAGCAACCTCCCTGCTCTCCCCTTGTTCTAACGCATAGTAACCACCCATAAGACCTTGAAGTTCTGTAAATTCATAAACCATCTCACTCATCAAGTCAGCTTTTGCTAAGTTTATAGCTTTATCCAACTCCTCTTTTGGAGTGTCTATTTTATATTTTTCATACAATGCTGAAGCTATTTTAGCCTCTCTTGTTATCTTATCTTTAACACTTCCAAGACCTTTAAAAAATGCAACTTTTTCAAGTCCGTCCGTAGTTAAACCGTTCTTCAAGTCATTATCCCAAAAGAAAAGTCCATCAGCAAGTCTTGGTCTTAAAACTCTCTCATTTCCCTCTATAACTTTGGAAAAATCATCTGTCAGTGCATTTGAAACCACTACAAACTTATTGATAAGCTTACCATCTTTAAAAACAGGAAAATATCTTTGATGCTCTTTCATAGAAGTGATAATAACCTCAGGTGGAAGTCTTAAAAATGCTTCATCAAACGAACCTAAAAGTGCAGTTGGATTTTCAGTGATAGCCACAACCTCATCAAGCAAATCTTCATCTATCTCGATATTTAGTTTATTTGAATTTTCAATCTCTTTAAACTCTTTGAGTATCTTCTGTCGTCTTTCATCTTGAAAAAGGATAACTCCACCCTCTCTGATGGTATAAAAATAATCCTGCATACCTATAAGCTTTTTAGGTTTAAAGTCACTAACACGATGTACAAAAGTGACCAGCTTAGATTTTACACCAAAAAGTTCTACATCTATAAGGTCACCACCCATAACAACATTTAACCATCTAACAGGTCTGATAAAACTTTTTTGTAACTCACCCCACCTCATAGACTTACCAAAATCAAGTGAAGTTATCCACTCATTTATAATGCTTTCTAAAAGAAGACTTGAGTCTTTACCCTTAACATCTCTTTTATAGTAAAGCACCTCTTTGCCACCTTTAGTAGCTGTACTTAGCTCATCAAGTGAAACACCACATTTCTTCGCAAAACCATTCGCTGCAGGAGTTGGCTCACCATCTTTATATGCAACACTAAGTGGCGCTCCAAAAAACTCCTCAACACTATCTGGCTGAGAAGCTAAAAAATCCCTATGCCAAAGAACTAAACGACGAGGTGTATAATAAAATTCAAATTCACCTAAAAGTGAATATTTTTGCAATATATCTGCATATTTTTTCTCAATATTTTTTAACTCTTTTAAAAGTGGAACTGCTGGAAGCTCTTCAACACCTATCTCTATTAGTAATGGTTTAAACATATTTATACTCTTTTATTAAATTATTGCGATTTTATCTATTTTTTGGTTAAATACTTATAAATTAAAAAAATCTTAAATAAGATGGATAAACTCCTATTTATATTTTCTCAAATAAAGATAAGGCTACAATACTACAAATAAAACAAAAAAAGGATTTCACATGCCAAAGATTAACAAGTATGTTGACATAGACACAGTAGAAAGAGAAGCTAAAAAAGATTTAATTGACCGTCACTCTCCATTTATCACAGTTGAGGGTGTAGCTAAAAAAGGTGAAATGGTTGCAGTAAATGTAAAAATGGGTAACGAATATACTCATCCAGATGATTTTGACCACTATATCGAAAGTATCACACTTTTTAACGGTGAAACTAAACTAGCAATGGCATCATTTGTTCCAGGAACTTTAGGAAATGAAAAGTCACATGCCGAAGTAACTTTTAACATCCGTCCAATGGGTAAAAAACTAAACCTAGTAGCTCAAGCATACTGTACAAAACACGGTATCTGGGAATCAACTCCAGTGGTTGTTGAAGTAACTGAATAATTTTACAAAAAAAGTAATCCCACATGACAATAGGTGAACTAGAGCAACTACTACAAAATAATGCTAAAAAAACAACACATGAATTTAAAAGACTTTTTCACGGTCGTGGTGGGTTATATGAAGGTTGGAGGCATCTAACCATAGATAGCATCGACAATATTTTAAGTGTAGCACTTTATTTTGAAGAAAGCACAGAAGACAAACTTATAAAAATGTTAAAAGAATTTACCTCCACATGCCAAAAGTATGATACTTTAGTTGTGCAAAGAAGATATATAAAAGGTGCGCCTAGCGAAGTTCTACTTGGTAGCGTAGCAGATGATTTATATATAGTTGAAAACGAAATGAAACTCAAACTAAACCTCCTAAACAACAAAAACAACTATTATTTTGCAGATATGAAAAATGGTCGAGAGTTTGTAAGACAAAATGCAAAAGATAAAAATGTATTAAATCTTTTTTCATACACCTGTGCTTTTAGCGTTGCTGCCAAATTTGGTGGAGCAAAAAGTGTAATAAATGTAGATATGAGCAAAGGAGCTTTAAAAATAGGGATGGCTAACCACTCCCTAAATAAACTAGACCCAAGAGGTGTGAGCTTTTTACCATACAACATCTTAAAGTCATTTTCATCTCTAAAGAAAAAAGGTTTATATGATTTAATCATCATAGACCCACCAACCTTTCAAAGAGGTAGTTTTGAAGCAACTAAAGATTATGAAAAAATCATAAAAAAACTACCTCAACTAGCAAGTAAAAACTGCACTCTTTTAGCATCTCTAAACTCACCTGAGTTAGAAAGTGAATTTATAATCAATCTCATAAAACAATTTGCACCTAGTTTCAAGTTTAAAAAAAGACTTAAAAACTTAGATGAATTTGCAAGTGCTGATGAAAATAAAAGTTTAAAAAATTTAGTTTTCACCAATTAAAAAATTTAACTACAATATGTAGCTAAAAGTCCACCTTTTAACATCTCATACATATCTTCACCTTTTAGTTTTCTAACAATCTCAAGTGCAAAACACATTGCAGTAGCTGGTCCCCTTGATGTCATCACATTTGCATCTTCAACAACCATTTTTTTATCACCCTGATACCCATCTTTTTTTATATCATCTTCAACCGATGGATAACATGTATAGTTTTTCTTTAAAACTCCAGCTTTGTTTAGTGCAAATGGAGCTGCACAAATCGCACCTATATTTTTACCTTTTGTATCCATCTCTTTTAAAATTCTCTGAACATTCTCATCATCTGCTAAAGCATGAGTACCATCCCAGCCACCAGGGAGAACTATCATATCTATCTCATCACTGTCTATATCTTTCATCTCAAAATCAGCTTTGAGTGTTATACCGTTTGCACCTTTTACTAAAGAATTTTCATCTAAGGATGTCACCAACACCTCTATCTCTGCCCTTCTTAAAACATCTATAATGCTAACTGCCTCTATCTCTTCAAACCCACATGCCAAAGGTACTAAAACTCTACTCATAATCTATCCTTTACTAAATATTTATTCTATTTTAAGTATAATATCTAAATTTTTTTAACTGGATTTTAATATATGATAAATTACCAAACTATAAAACCTCTGCTTTTCAAACTTCAACCTGAAAATGCTCACCATGTAGCTGAATGTGTACTGAGACTTCCAAATATTTGCCAAATACCATTTAACCCTTTTTTAAAGTCACACTTCATAGCAGATGAGATTTTAACGCAAGAGCTTTTTGGTCGTAAATTTCGCAACCCTGTTGGACTTGGTGCAGGATTTGACAAAAATGCAACTATGATTAGGGGTATCCAGATTTTAGGTTTTGGATATACTGAGATAGGTACAGTCACACCAAGACCACAAGCAGGAAACCCAAAACCAAGAATGTTTAGGCATGTGGAAGAAGAAAGTATCCAAAATGCTATGGGCTTTAACAATGATGGTGCTTATAAAGTTATAAAAAGATTAAAACAAAGATACCCTTTTACAACTCCTATCGGTATAAATATAGGTAAAAACAAAATCACCCCTGAAAATGAAGCCATAGATGATTATACACATCTTATCAAAGCTTTTAACGGCTTAGGTGATTACTTTGTTATAAACATCTCATCTCCAAACACACCAGGACTTCGTGATTTACAAAATGAGGAGTTTATAAGCAAGCTTTTTAGTGAGGCAAAAAAACTAACAAAGATGCCTATTTTACTAAAAATAGCTCCAGATATGGAGATAGAAGATGCTGTTACACTTACAAAAATGGCTGTAGAAAAAGGTGCTGATGGTATCATAGCAACAAATACAACCATAGACTACTCACTTGTAAAACATCCAAAAAATATAGGTGGACTCAGTGGAGCTGTATTGAAAGAGAAAAGTTTTAAAATATTTGAAGCTATAGCAAAAGAGCTTTATGGCAAAACCATTCTCATCTCCGTTGGTGGGATAGATTCTGCTGAGGAGGCTTACAAGCGTATCAAAGCTGGTGCATCTTTAGTACAAATACTAAGTGGAATTGTCTTTCATGGTCCAGATATGATTATGAACATCAATAAAAAACTGATACAACTTTTAAAAGATGATGGATACAAAAATATCACAGAAGCTATAGGAGTAGATAGAAAATGATAACAAAAGTTATAACATTAGCTCTAGTTTGCTCAACTCTCCTTTTTGGAGGAGATTTTGTAAACTACGAACAACAAAAAACAAAAATAAAACAAGAAAGTGAAATACAAATCATGCCATCACCATTGCCAAAATATGAAACAAAAACCTTAAAAAATGGACTACAAATAGTAGTTATCCCTCTTCACAATGAAACCAATGTTATAAGTACAGACATCTTTTACAAAGTTGGAAGTAGAAATGAAGTTATGGGCAAAAGTGGTATAGCCCACATGCTAGAACACATGAACTTTAAATCTAGTAAAAACCTAAAAGCTGGAGAGTTTGACAAAGAGGTCAAAAGTATAGGTGGGATAAATAATGCTTCTACAAGTTTTGATTATACTCACTACTTCATCAAGTCAAGCACTCAAAATCTAGCTAAATCACTATCTTTATATGCTGAACTTATGCAAAATCTAAGCCTAAAAGATAAGGAGTTTCAACCTGAGAGAAATGTAGTCGCTGAGGAAAGACGCTGGAGAACAGATAACAACCCTATGGGCTATCTTTATTTTAAAATGTTTAACAATGCTTATGTTTATCACCCATACCACTGGACACCCATAGGTTTTATGAATGATATAAAAACATGGACAATCAAAGATATAAGAAAATTTCACAAAACATACTATCAACCATCAAATGCAGTTGTTGTTGTAACTGGTGATGTTAATCCAAAAGAGGTATTTAAACAAGCTAAAAAAGAGTTTGGTGATATAAAAAATACTGCTAAGATACCTAAATTTAAATTTGTAGAACCAGAACAAGATGGTGCAAAAAGAGTAATCATCCATAAAGACAGTGAAGTACAAATGATAGCTATTGCTTTTCATATACCTGATTTTAAAAGTAAAGACCAAATAACACTAAGTATGATTTCTGAAATACTTTACTCTGGAAAAAGTTCACGACTTTACAAAGAGTTAGTTAATAAAAAAAGGCTTGTAAATACAGTATATGCTTACAATATGGAAAACACAGACCCAGGTCTATTTATCTTCCTAGCAGTTTGTAATCCAAATGTAAAAGCATCAACTGTAGAAGCTGAATTGGTAAAACAAATCGAGATTATGAAAAATACAAAAGTTACAAAAGCAGAACTTGATAAAATCAAAATCAACACAAAATCAGATTTTATATACTCACTTGAAAGCTCAACAAGTGTTGCAAATCTTTATGGAAGCTACTTGGTAAGAGGTGACATCACACCACTTATGAACTATGAAAAAAATCTAAATAAAGTAACAGCCAAAGAGGTACAAAGAGTTGCACAAAAATATTTTGATTTTGACAAATCTACAACTATCATACTAAAAAAACAATAACTTCATAACATTTTTGCCACTTAGGTGGCAGAACTCTTTTTCAAATTTTTCTATACTTTCACCATAAATAAAAAATATTTAAGGAGTTCAAAATGTTAGTAACAAGATATAATCCAAATTTAAAAATAAAAGAAGTTAGAAGAGGTTTTGACCTTTTAAACTCAATGCTCGATGAATTTAATGTTGAAAAAACAGATGGCTTTAAAAGTAATTTCTCACCTACTATCAACACCAGAGAGGGTGAGTATGCTTATCATATTGAAGTTGATTTACCAGGTGTAAAAAAAGAAGATATTAACATACAAGTTGAGGACAACACACTGGTTATTTCTGGTGAAAGAAAGATAAAAGAGGAGATGAAAGAGGAAAACTACTATAAAATTGAAAGTAATTTTGGTTCATTTTCCCGCTCTTTTTCACTCCCTGAAGAGGCTGACATAGAAAATATACATGCAGAGTCAACAGATGGTGTCTTAGAAGTTGTTGTACCTAAACTTGAGAGTGCAAAAGTTGAAAAAGTGAAAAAAATATCTATCAAATAAGGGGGATATTATGGACATCGTAAAAAATACAAAAAATATAGCAAATGAGATAGAAAAAGGTGTGGAAGTTGTAACAAAAAAAGCAACAGAAGCTTTTGACAACTTAGCAAGTCATCTACCATTTTCAAATATAGCAAAAAAAGAGGATTCAACATTTCATTTAGAGGTTGATTTACCTGGCGTAAAAAAAGAAGATATAGAGATAAAGATAGAGGATAATATCTTAGTCGTAAGTGCAGTTAGAAAACATCAAAATGAACTTACGAAAGATGATTATTATATTTGTGAGAGTTCTTTTGGAAAATTTGAAAGACGATATTCTCTACCTGAGAGCATAGACACAAATAAAATTAATGCAAAATTTGAAAATGGAAGACTTGAGATTGAATTAGAAAAAACAAAAAAAGCTAAACCAAAATCAATCTCTATAAAATAGATAAGGTTAGTTAAAATCATTTTTTTGTATCATTTGCTCTATGGATACAAAAACAGATAAAATCAGTTCTCAACAACTTATACTAAGAGGAGTTTCTAACTCCTCCTTAGCCGTACAAAACCAAAAAACTCTACATTTTACAAAAGGGCAAGACCCACTCAATTCTGCCGATACAAAAAACTATTTTTACTTTATCATGAGTGGCAAAATAAAAATATATCAAATAGATTTTCAAACATCAAAAGAGCAAACTCTTTACATGCTTACTCGCGGTGATATGTTTGATGTTGTATCACTCTTAGATGGACAACCAAACGAATATATTTCTGAAGTTTTAGAAGATACACAAATCATTCAATTACCTTTAGAAAATGTTAAAAATATGATTTTAGAAGATGAGCAATTTAGACAATATTTTTACTCTTACATAGCAGGACAATTAAAATCCATGGAAAATCTGGCAGTCAGTTTATCTTTTTATGATGTTTATCAAAGAGTATTACAGCTTTTTGCAAGATTTACAGAGGTAAAAGAGGGAAAAACAAATCTAAAAGTTATAAACAACCTAAAACATGAGGATATAGCTTCAATGGTTGGAAGTGTTAGAAAAGTTGTAAACAGAAGTCTGCAAAAACTTAAAAATGATGGGATTATAGATATATCAAGAAAAAATATACATATAAAAAACTTCCAAAAACTTTTAGATAAGCTCACTATATAAGAAGTTTAAAACTTTTTAGATATAATCACACATTATTAAAAAAAGGTCAAACAGATGAATATTGTAACAGGTTCTTCAACAGCACTTATAACTCCATTTAAAAATGGAAAACTTGATGAGCAAACTTATGCAGCACTTATAAAAAGACAGATAAACAACGGTATGGATATAGTTTGTCCAGTTGGAACTACTGGGGAGAGTGCTACGCTAACTAGTGATGAAGATATTAGATGTATGGAGATAGCAGTTGAAGTTTGTAAAGGAACTAACACTAAAGTTCTAGCAGGAGCAGGAAGTAACTCTACTACAGAGGCTATCAACACTGCAAAACGCGCACAAAAGTGTGGAGTTGATGCCATATTTTCAGTTTCACCATACTATAATAAACCATCACAAGAGGGACTTTATCAACACTATAAAGCTATCGCAGAGTCAGTTCCTGAACTTGGTTTTATGCTTTATAATGTTCCAGGAAGAACTGGTGTAGATATATCTGCAGATACAACCATAAGACTTTTTAATGATGTTGAAAATATATATGGTATAAAAGAGGCTACTGGAAGTTTAGAACGAACGGTTGAGCTTCTGTCTCGTTGCCCTGAAC
>JAMOQK010000008.1 GCA_027064045.1 Sulfurimonas sp.
GTTCTAGTGGAGATATGAGAAGTTGGACTTATGGGGTTAAATAAGGGAAACAATAAGGGTCAGATAATATAAAATATCTTGTAAATCCCTTATTTACGATATACATTAGTCACCACAGCTCCACCAGACACACAATCAAATCAATCCTAATCTATTCAAATTACTCCTCCAAACAACCAAAACAAGGCACTTTTAAGCATCATATAACTACAATTCTATTCAAAACAGTTCATATCTACTTGTATCAGTCCTTTATTTTTAAGGGTTAATATAATGGACTGGTATAAAATAATAAGGGTCAGCTATGGCAAGGTATGTTAAACCACTAAGCGATGGGGAGATAAAAAGGGCGAAGCCTAAAGACAAAGATTATAAGCTTTATGATGGAAATGGGCTAATTTTAGTTGTTAGAAAGTCAGGTAAGAAGATTTTTAAGGCACGATTTAAGATAAATAAAAAAGAAAGTGAAAAAACTTTAGGGGAGTATCCTATTATATCACTTGCTAAAGCCAGAGAGAGAAACCTTGATATTAAAAGACTTATATCAGATGGCATAAATCCAAACGAAAAAGCAAAAGAAGATGATAAAAATACTTTTAATGATGTTTCATCTCTTTATTTTGAATTTAAAAAAAGTGATGTGAGCGATAACTATCTAAAGAAGCAAAAAAGCAGATATGAATATTTTATAAAAAAAGAGATAGGAAATAAGCCAGTAGATGAAATAACTAAAAAAGATATAATCAACTGCATAAACAATATACCAAATGCAAAAACTAGAAGCACAAAAAATACAGATTTAAGAGAGACTAAGCGAATTGTATTACTTCTTATAAATACAATCTTCAAATATGGGAACACTAACGACTTGATGAATAATAGTGCTTACTTGAAGATAGACAAAGACACTTTAATATCAAAGAAAAAACCTATACATTTTAAGAGTATTACCAATGAAAAAGAGTTTAAAAAAATTTATGGGCTTATTAATTGTTATGTAGGGGATGTGAGTACAAAGTATGCTTTAATTTTTTTAATACATACTGCACTAAGAAGTAAGAATGTAAGGTTTTTAAAATGGGAGCAGATAGATTTTGATAGAAGAATTATAGAGTTTAGTAGGGATGAGATGAAAGCAAAAGAGGAGTTTAGATTACCACTTACAGATTTTACATGTAATTTATTAAAAGAGATACAAGAGTATAATGGCACATATAAATATGTGTTTAGTAGTGTTCTATCTAAAAATAAGATGCTTAGTGAAAATACTTTAGGTTATGCTCTTAAACGGATGGGAATAACCGATACCACACCTCATGGCTTTAGGTCTTCATTTTCTACAATATGTTATGAAAATCACAAACAACACGGTTTTAGTAGTGAAGTGATAGAAGCTCAATTATCACATAGTATAGGTAACAATGTGAAAATGGCTTATCTTAGAAGTGATTTTTTAGAGGATAGAAGAAAATTATGCGAGTGGTGGGATGAGTGGCTTACGCACTAGCTTTTAAGCCTCTTACCCACTCATCAATATCAACAAATTTCCAAAACTTTGTTTTACCAATAATTACAGGCTTTGGGAATGTAGGATTTTTTACAAAGTCCTCATAAAACTTTGTTTTTCCACAGTCAAGGAGTGTCGCACACTCCTCAGGTCTTAGTAGTAATTTCATTGTTTAACTCTCCTTATGTTCGTAAGTAGTTTTTAGCCTATATAAGGCAACTTAATAGACCTTGTGTTAACTTCCATGCTCTCGTTAAAACGGTTGAGTATATCTCTCTCAACGGTTGATACTATAAGCTTAAGTTGTTGTGTCATCTTGTTTTTAATCCTGTTTTCAAAGTCTCTCGCTTCATCAATGAGTGGCTTATATTTATCATCCCAATATTCCAAACCTGCTTTTGTATCTGTGTTTAGGTTTTTTCCATTTTTTGCGATACTTGGTAGTGTTTGAAATCTGTTTGTGAGTTGGTATAGTATAAGTGCTATATCTGCCTTTAAAAAGTCTTTTTGCATAGTCTTATGAAGTGTGTCGTTTACTCTCACAAGCTCAAGTTTTAAGCGTTCGCTCTCTTTGTGGGCTTGTTCATAGAGTTGTGCTGTGCCTCTGTGCTTCTTTTTCTCTATGGTGAGTTTTCGTCTTGCAGTTGCTAAATCTCTTCGCACTTCGTATGGTGTTATTAGGTCTAGTTGTGTTGGAGTGGCTGTGTATTGTTTAGCTATCTCTATAAACCATCTACGAGCTTCACGACCTTTATCATTGTTTTCAACCATAGAGAGTTCTTTTGCCATATCGAGTGTTATGTAGTACTCTTTTGATGGTCGTCCTGTTGTTTTTGTTGTAACTATGATGAAGTCTTGATTTTCTTTGAAGCCATATTTTGTAATGCGATTTGTAATCCAATCGTTAAATCTTGATTTAGCTTGGATATAAGAGTGCAACTCTTTTGCGTTTACTGAGTTTGTTTCAGCACCTATATTTCTGTTGATTATCTTGACTAAATAATTCATTTGCACTACCTTTGTAATAAATGTGTAGTGAAATTGTAGTATATAATTATTATAAAGTCAAGACAAATATAATAATTTTGTAGTTAAATTGTAATAAACTTTTACTATTTTTTTAGTAAAAGCCTATTTTTCGGACTTCTCCATCTTTTCTACAAACAAAAACATTATGTATTGATTTAGGCTAACCCCTGCTTTTTTTGCTTTAGCTTCTAAATTCTCTTTTAAAGTATCTGGTACTCTTATTTGAAGCATACTGCTTTTACTCTCTTTCTTTGCCTCTGCCATAGTAGTCCTTTTATGATATGTTTAGTAGTGAAATTATAGCAGATAAGTCTGTAAGTGGTTTGATGTGGTTTAGTGGTTCTTAGAGATTATCTGCAAACTGTAGTAAGTTGCATATAATTCTCTCCATAAAGTGATTTTTCTTTATAGAGAGTTGTTTGGGGGCTTAGTGGTTGTGTTTTGCCTTGTTGTGTTTGTCTTTTGTAGCAAAATGTGCAAATATTGCAGATGCAGTTGCTAGAACTAACATTACTGTTACTCCTATGTCCAAGCTAGTCATTCTGAACTCCTTTGTAAGTTATGTAAGTA
>JAMOQK010000009.1 GCA_027064045.1 Sulfurimonas sp.
TTACATGCAGAGGGATATCCAAGCGGTGAGATGAAACATGGTCCTATTGCACTCGCTGATCCCGAACTCTTTACGATTGCGCTATTGCCTAAAAATCTCCTTTATGAAAAATCAAAATCAAATGTAGAAGAGTTAAGTGCAAGAGATGCTACTGTATGTGCTATAAGTCCACTTGAATTTGATAAAGCAGATGACTTTATTCAAACAAAAAAACATCCAAATTATATGTTAGAGTTCTTTGAAATGATGGTCGTTGTACAACTCCTCTCTCTTGAGATCTCAATACGCTTAGGAAATGATGTCGATATGCCAAGAAATTTAGCAAAAAGTGTTACGGTAGAATAATGATGAATAGTAAAATAAAACTTTTAATTATTGTAGCTTTGATGCTACTGGCTCTTGGCATAGCAACGATTATCAATGTCTCTTTAAATTTTAGAGAGTACAGTCTCAAAAGTGCTATTGAAAAAGCAACAACAACGGCTACCATTGTCAAAGACGGTTTAACTGCACATATGGTCAATGGCATTATGGACAAGCGTCAGTACTTTTTAGAACAGATCTCTTCAAACAATACTGAAATCAAATCGCTTTGGCTTGTACGTTCACAAAATGTCAATAAACAATTTGGTCCAGGCTTTGTAAGCGAAACAATTCGGGATGCAATGGATAAAAATGTTTTACAATCTGGAATAATGACAAAACAGATCAAAGAAGATACAAATCAGATAACACTCAGAGTCTCTATTCCATATAAAGCAACAGCAATTGGAACACCAAACTGTCTAAGCTGTCATAACGTAAAACGTGGTGATACTTTAGGGGTTATCAGTATGGAGTTTGATATAACAAATATGCGAAATACCGGACTTTTAACAATCTTAAAAATCCTTGGTATTAATCTAATATTTATTATTATTGTTTTATTCCTTATTAATCATTATGTAACACCCTATCTCAAACTCTTTTCAAATATGCAAGAGGGTATTCAAAAAGCTTATAAAGGCGATTTTACACATCATTTTACAACAACTGTTGAGGGTGATGCAAAAAATATTGTCCAACAGCTCAACACTCTTTTTCAAAAAATGCAAGAGACTTTTGGCAATATAAAATATAATCTTGCTACTTTTATTCCTCAAGGAGGTATTGCATCTCATGATCCTTTAAATGAGGCTAAAATAATTATTAAAGAACTTTCAGATATCTATAAATTTAAAAAAACAATTGAACTGGATCTCTCAAAAGAGAGTATTTATAAGCGATTAATCAATGTATTTCAAAAAAAATTCAACTTGAAGCATTTTGCGATTTATGAGGTAAATGAGAAGGGAAGAAAGCTTATATATATAACATCCGGATCCACTATATGTAATGAAGAAGTTCAGGATAATCCTATGTTATGCCGTGCCTACAGAACAAAAGCAGATGTAATTTCAACAGAGTTTACACAACTTTGTCAAGCATGTTCCTCTCATGATATCGAATATATATGTATCCCTTTTGATATCAATGATGAATATTCTTTAATTATTTCAATAACAACAAAAGATAAAAATCAGCTTGTTGCGATCAATCGTCATATACCAAGTATCAAAAATTATCTAGAAGCTGCAAAACCTGTTATAGAAAGTCGTATTCTTACTGATAAGCTCCGAGAAAGTTCTTTAAAAGATGCAATGACAGGCCTTTATAACAGACGATTTTTAGAAGAATTTATAGATACATTTATGAAACAGGCAAAACGTAACAGCGAAACATATACAATTTTAATGATTGATGTTGATTTCTTTAAAAATGTAAACGATACATATGGACATGATGCAGGGGATCAGATTATTGTTGCCATAGGAAAAGTGCTTCGTGAATCAATTCGAGAATCTGATCTTGCCATTCGTTATGGTGGAGAAGAATTTTTAGTACTACTGCATAATGCTACACATAAAGGAGCACTGACAGTAGCACAAAAAATTCATCAAACGTTTGCATCTTTACTCTTTGATGTTGGTGATGGAGAGGTCATACAAAAAACAATAAGTATAGGAATGTCTCAATATCCAAAAGATGGTGATACAATATGGAAATGTATTAAATTTGCTGATAAAGCACTTTATGTAGCTAAGACAACAGGAAGAAATAAAATAGTAGAATATGCTAAAGAGATGAGTGAAAATGAAGATTTACGTTAAAATTTAATAAACGAGTTTATATGCTAAAAAAATATATTTATCTTATCATAAATTTAGTATTGCTTATTTCCGGTATTATTATTGTACATACATATGCATATAATTATGTTGAAAAAGAAGTTGTTCAACTGGAACAAAAAAATAGTGCACTTGATAAGATGAAAAATATCTATGCTATTATCACAAATCTACAAAAGATACGTGGTCTTCACAATATAAACAGCAAAGAAGCAAAACTCGTCGATACAATAAACAAGCTTAAAAAACAAAACTATACACTCGCCTCTCAAATTCATAATCAAAAAATTTTAGCTATTTTAAAAAAGCATCCAAATGAAGCTACAGCTGATTTTAAAACATATACTTATGATATAGAAGCACTTTTACTTTTATATAAACTTACAGCTTATAATGCACACTTAACACTTAACTCAGACATAAAAGAGTATCTTCTTTCAAAAACCATTACAAACACTCTCCCTTATATCACAGAATATTTTGCACGTATCAGAGGACTTGCATCAAGTGTATCCAAGCATAAATTAGATAAAGACATTAAAATAAAAATAAAAAATCAACTCTATATGATTGAAGAATTACTAAAAAATACTCAGGAAATGCAATATTTTAACAATTCATATTTTACTAATGAACTCTTAGCATCACAACAAAAAGAGATAAAATTCATAAGAAATAAACTTCTTGATACGGATATTATACAATCAGATGGATTTGAAATTTTTAATACCATTACAAAAAATATTAATTTTCTAAACAAACTCTATTATAAAAATATTCAAGAACTCTCTCTTTACTATCAAAACACAATCAAACAAAAAAATTTTATAAAATCACTTATTATACTTATTTGTATCCTCTCTATAGTCATTGTTCTGTCTCTAAATCTCTTTTATTTTAGAAAAATTCAACAATATATACAAAAAATAGAACATCTCAATATTATTGATCCTATGACACAACTCTATAACAGAAGATTTCTGGAAAACTTTATTGATAAATTTATAAACCAAGTTCAACGACAAAGTGAATTTTTTACTGTTTTAATGCTTGATATTGATTTCTTTAAAAAAGTAAATGACACCTATGGACATGATATTGGAGATAAAGTTATTATAGCCATTGCAGAGGTATTGCAAACAAATATACGAAAATCTGATTTAGCTATTCGTTATGGCGGAGAAGAGTTTATGGTACTATTACATTATGCAGATACAAAAGTAGCATATACTATTGCAAAAAAATTTCAAGATGCTATTGAGGCTATCGAATTTCATGGAAATAACGGAGAAATTTTTCATAAAACACTCAGCATAGGGATTGCAGAGTTTCCAAAAAATACAGACAATATCTGGAATTGTATAAAACTAGCAGATGAAGCTCTCTATACTGCAAAAACTACAGGAAGAAATAAAACAGTTATTTATACAAAAAAATAATAGCGATAACGTATTATTTTACGCTATCGCTATTAAAAAACTCACCTACATAGAACAAGCTGATACACCAGGAGGTGTTGTAGGCTGTACTGCTTCATTATCAACACCACCACTAGCATTGATCTCTTCAATCATTTCCCAGATAGACTCTGCTGCTTGCATATAGCGTTTTGCAGATT
>JAMOQK010000010.1 GCA_027064045.1 Sulfurimonas sp.
AAACTTATGGACTAAACACAGTTATAACAAACTGCTCAAACAATTATGGTCCAAAACAACATGATGAGAAACTCATTCCTACTATCATACGAAAAGCATTAGCAGGTGAAAGTATTCCTATCTATGGTGATGGTAAAAATATAAGAGACTGGTTATATGTGCTTGACCATTGTAAAGGTATAGATTTAGTTTATCATACTGCTAAAGAAGGAAATGTTTATAATATAGGTGGAAGAAATGAGAGAACAAATCTTCAAATAGTAGATACAATATGTACTATACTTGATAATAAAGTACCAAAAGATAAAAGTTATAAAGAACTTATAACTTTTGTGCAAGATAGAGCAGGACATGACAGGAGATATGCTATAGATGCAACAAAGATTGAAAATGAACTTGGCTGGAAGGCTGATGAAGATTTTGAGAGTGGGATTGTTAAGACGATTGAGTGGTATTTAAGGAAGTATAATGGCTAAAATAATAGATATACCTACGATGAGTGATGCAAGAGGAAGTTTGAGCGTTATAGAAAATCTTGTTGATTTTGAGATAAAAAGAGTTTATTATATCTATGATACAGATGGTGAACAAAGGGGTGGTCATAGACATAAAAAAACAGATCAACTGCTTGTTTGTGTAAGTGGTAGTTGTAGTGTGTTTTGTGAAGATGAGATGAAAAATGCAGAGATGTTTATGCTTGATAAACCAACTAAAGCTTTATATGTTGAAGCAAAAGATTGGCATACTATGCAGGATTTTTCACAAGACTGTGTTTTACTTGTTTTAGCAAGTGAGTTTTATGATGTAAATGACTATATAGATGAGAGATATTAGCATGAGTGGTGTTGAAGTTTTTAAAGAGTTTTTAAAAAATGTTCATATGGCAAACCTGCCACTTGTTTTACTTCGACCAAGAGAGATTAGTGAAGATATATCTTATAGTGGGGATTATGATTTTTTTATAGATCCAAGTTACAATGATAAACTTTTAAAAATCATGTTTGATTTGGCTGTAAAAAGTAGTACCTCATTTTCCATAACAAGGGTTAAGCATGGTAAAGTTGATATAACCATATATGATAAAGATGAAGATAAAAAGGTAGCTTTGGAGATTTGGAATATCTTATCAGTTAAAGATCCAAAGAAAAAAACATTAAGATATATTACTCCAGAGAGATTGAAACCATTTATCTTGAAACAAGATAATGGAAGTTTTTCTTTAGCATTGGATATTGAAGCGTTGTATTATCTGTCTCATCTGGCAACAGGTGGTAAAAAACTTCAAACACCTTTGGTTCAGGAGAGGATAGCATACTATAAAACTAAACTCAAAATTACAAAATATATAGAATATTTTGAGAGTTTGAAAGATAATAAAGATATAAAAACTGTTGCTCATATGGCAAATATGGAGCTTATAGAAAAAGGGTTACTTTGTCTAAAAACAGATAAAAAAGAGCTATTTAAAGAGAGTTTGCTAAAAGGTGCTTCCACATCAAAAAGGATGCAAAGAAAATTGTTTAAACTATTTAATATGGTTGCTATTATGGGGCCAGATGGTGTTGGAAAGACAACTCTTATAAAAGAGAGTGTGGATAGTTTTAAAGGTAGGACAAAACTTTTTAAATTTAAAAAGACTTTTAGAAATTCACCAGTTTATAAACTTACTATGCCGTTTTTAAAGAAAAAAACAGCCAATAGATTTAAGACTATGAGCATAGGTAAAAGTGAAGTTGATGATATTTATGGTGGTTTTGTGATTTTAAATGCTTTTGTGATGTATCAACTTAGGCTTTTAAGAAGTTTTATAACCAAAGAGACTACTTTTATAGATAGATATTTTTATGAATATCTTATGGAAGATACAAGATTTTTTGACAAAAAAGCAAAACTTAGAAAAAATTGGAAGATGTTAAGTTGTTTTATCCCACGACCACATGTGGCGATTCAACTTGACGCTCCCCAAGATGTGATTTTAAAAAGAAAAAATGAACTTGATGAGGATGGGATAGTTGCTTTTAGAGATCTTGTTTTTCAAACAATTACATATAAACCACCACTTAAATATCTATATATAAATACAACTATGCCATTGGATAGATGTAGAGATATTTTATTGGATGTTGTGGAGTAGATTATCTTTTAAAAAAATCAAAAAACATAGTGGTATTTTTTTTGATAATGTTTAAAATGGTTCTATCTGGCTCTACATAGTTCTTAAATGGTGTCATTGCAAGGTACTTCCAGTAAAGGTGTCTGAATTTGTTTCTACTTTTATAGTGCCATGGTTTTCTTCCCCCTGTGTAGTGTATAACTGTGGGATTGTTGTAGGCTTCTAAAGTCTCATTTTTATCAAAATAAGTATTTTTTAAAAAACTTTTTCTTACATAGGAACTTATAGCATTGTATTTAAGTGGTGCTGTTAGCCATTTTCCATTAAAAACTATATTTATGACATCTTGATCTAAAAATTGTAGTTTTTCATAGTAGTTTTGGATACATTCCATATATTTTTTATATAAATTATCTTGTTTTATTTTTTTGAGATTTAGTACCATTGAGCCATTATTGAGGTATTTTGCATTTTTATTCATATCAAAATCATCATGCCTGTCAAAAAGTTTCCAATCTTCAACTCCTATGGCATAAGTGTCTTCAAAGTCCATCTCATAAAACTCTTTTATGGAACCGTTTACAACTAAATCAACATCAAGATAATATAATCTCTCTTCATCTATAAGTTTTGGTATCAAAAGATTGTAATAAACTACTTTTGTTTGTCTGCCTTTTATTGGAACATCATCAAACATCTCATCTTGAACTTCTAAAAAGATAAGTTTACATTTGTAGTTTTTAACAAGCTCTCTCATCATCTCTTTATCTTTGTTGTTAAGTCCATCAAAAATGATATATATTTTAAAATCAAGTTCTTTGTTGTTTTCTAAAAGTGAGATGATAGTAACACAACCATGTTGTAGGTAAAACTGATTAAATGCTACTGCTATATTGTAAGTTGTTGTCAATCTTAATCCTTATTTTAAAAGTTCTATGTATTGCATAGCTTCTCTTTTAGTGGAGAAAACCTCTTTGGCTTTTTGAATGTTTTGCTCTGCTAATTCTCTTTCTTTTTCTATATTGTTTGCAATATATAACAGTCTTTTTTTTAGTGCTTCAAGTGAGCCATCTTTTACAAGGTTTATATGAAATCCCATCTCCCCAAAGTTACTTATGGCTGTGTTGTCAAATGCTAAAACTATGATGCCATGTGAGATAGATTCCATCATGACATTTCCATACCCTTCATCAGGAGTTGGAAACAAAAATATATCATGCTCCATATATTTATCATAAATAGTATCTGTAAAACCATTTATATTTATATGTTTTTTGTATTCTATATTGTCTAAAAGTTCTTTTAGTTTATCCTCATATTTGCTATCAGGTGGACCGTAGTTATTAAAGATAAAGTCTATGTTGTTTTGCCAAAGAATCCCACATGCCAAGATGGCATTGTCTATCCCTTTTCCTGATGTTACACGACCAGCATGTAGTATTCTTAACTTATCTGATATATCTCTTTTTTTTGTTGAGAGTTTGTTAGCAAGTGATGGAACTATAACTTTGAGTTTTGTCTCTTTACCAAAGGGGATTATCTTTTTGACATTACCAGACATATATTTTGAGATGGCTGTATGGGTTGATACTTTTGAGTAACAAAGGGTATGAAACCAATCTTTTTTCGGACGAGATTTTAAAGTACCATGTCTTATAATAAGGTTTATATCAAGTCCTAAAAATGCAAAATATAATGATTTTATCTCAGAAGCACCAACAAAGATTATATTTTTTATATGGTTTTGTTTGATAATTTTTCTAACACCAAAGATAATACCAGGGCTTAGAAGTGTTGTTTTGAAATTTATGGTTTCAAAATGTAGTTTTGCATAATCTGGATTTTCTTTACACTCTTTGTGTATAAAAGTATTTTGTTTAATAATATAGGTTATATCTACATACTCGCTTAAAACTTTTGCTAACTTTGTAGCAGCTAACTCCATCCCACCTATATGATGTGAGAGACAGATAATTGCTGTTGGTTCTTTCTGTATCATTTTTGCTGCTCCGATTTTTCAAGTGCAAGTTTTATATCTGGATTGTATTTAGTGGAGCATCTTTTTTTTATTTTATACATAAAATGATTCCAGCTTTTATCTATTTTTTTGATGGTTAAGTTGTCTATTTGTCTGCTAAAAGGTATGTAGTTGCTGTGTGCTAAACCATCAATAACAACAACTCTTCCCTCTGTATCATTATATCTTTGATATACAACATTGACGGCATTTAAATCTTTTATATATATTTTTTCTTTATATAGATATGTTTTTAGTTTGATTAAGAGATATATAAACTTTTGTATCTCCTCTTGTGATGTTATCTTTCTAAAATAGTAATCTAAGGATTTTGATACATTTAAATCGTAGTCTTTTATAAGTTCAACTACCTCGCCATCTCCTAAGTTTGTTTGTAGAGTTCCATAAAATTGTGCTAACATATCCCAAGATATGCTTTTTTTTTGTAAATATTTATAATAGCTAATCTCTCTGTTTGTTTCTTTATGATTACCAGATATTGTAACTTTTATACATTTTTTATCATCTTTTGGATGGATATAACAAGCTCTGTTTGTTCCAGAAGCAATTAGATTTGATTTATCTAGTTGAATTTTCATATATTTGACTTGAAATTATCTATATATTCTTTTAATTTTCTTTTAGGACTCCAGCCAAGTGCTTTGGTCTTTTCTACCATTACATCAGCAGTCATACGGTTACCTTTTCTCTCAGGAAGCATTTCAATTTCACCATCAAACATTTGTGCCACTTCTAGTATAGTAAAGGCTTCTCCACTTCCTATTCCAAACTCATCTCCATAACCATTTTCCCCAACTAAAACAAGACCGTCTATAATATCATCTATGTGTGTAAAGTTTCTTTTTTGTGTTCCAGGACTCACTACAGTAAGCACTTCATTGTTTTTTATTTTAGTTTTAAAAAGTGCTATAAGTGTGGCGTATTTTCCACTTTCTATCTCTCTATCGCCATAAACATTATAAAAGTATGTGATAGCATAAGGAACATTAAACCATGCACCATAGTTCATTACAAGTTCTGTGTTTGTTGCTTTTGTCCAAGCATATGGAGAGGCACTTCTACCAAGCCCACCATCACCAAATTTTGTACTACTTCCTGCATATAGTATTTTACAACCATGTTTTCGTACAAACTCTAAAACTGCAAAGATACCGTCTTTGTTAAATTCCCATACTTTGTCTATATCATCAAAGCTTTGTTCAACTCTACTGTATTCGCCTAGATGGTAAACCATGTCTGGTGCAAAAGTTATAAGTTTTTCTATATTCGCAGTTGAACCCTCTATGTATGTTACATTTTTAACATGATTATTTTTGCTTCCTGTAAAGTAGTTGTCAAGAGAGTAAACATCATTGTTTTTATCTTTTGAAAGTCGTTCACAAAGGTGAGATCCTACAAAACCTGCTCCACCAGTTACTAATATCTTTTTTTTCATTTTTATAATTTCCCATCAGCATTATTAAGTATAGATTTTATATCAAATATAATTTGATTTTTATTTTCAAATTTGAAAGTTTTATATTTTTCATGAGCTACTGCAACAATGATAGAATTATATTGATTGGTGTCTAGTTTTTGATGTTCTATCAAATCAATTTTGTATTGTTTTTGCACCTCTTGTGCATCAGCCCAGTAGTCACTTATATCTACATCACATCCATAATCTTTTAACTCTTCTATAATATCTACTACTCTTGTATTTCTAATATCTGGGCAATTTTCTTTAAAAGTTATCCCAAGAATTAAAACTTTAGAGTTCTTAATAGCTATACCTTTTTTAATCATAAGTTTGATAGTTCTTTCTGCAACATATTTACCCATGGTTTTATTTATTTGTCTTGCACCTAAAATTAGATTTGGCATATATCCAAGTGCTTGTGCTTTGTGAGTTAAATAATATGGATCAACACCTATACAATGACCTCCAACAAGACCTGGAAAAAGTTTGATAAAGTTCCACTTAGTTGAGGCTGCTTCTATCACTGCATTTGTATCAATATTCATCATATTAAATATCATTGCCAATTCATTCATAAGAGCTATATTGACATCTCTTTGAGTGTTTTCTATAACTTTTGCCGCTTCTGCTACTTTTATAGATGGTGCTAAATGAGTTCCTGCAGTTATAATACTTTTATAGAGTTTATCAACTTTTTGTGCGATTTCTGGCGTTGAGCCAGATGTGATTTTTAGTATTTTAGTGATAGTATGTTCTTTATCACCAGGGTTTATTCTCTCTGGCGAATATCCACAAAAAAAATCTTTATTAAATTTAAGTCCACTTGCTTTTTCTAGTTCTGGTACACATACATCTTCTGTTACACCTGGATATACAGTAGATTCATAAATAACAATATCATCTTTGGATAAAACAGTTCCTATGGCTTGAGATGATTTTATTAGAGGATTTAAATCTGGTTCATTTTCATTATCTATGGGTGTTGGAACTGTGATTATATAGATGTTGGAATCTTTAGTGTTATTGACATCAAAGCTAAAAAGTGTTTTATTTTTTACAAATGATTTCATTTGATTTTCATCAAGTTCTAATGTTCTGTCAAAATTATTATTTAGTTCATCTATTCTGCTTTTGTTGACATCAAAACCAACAACTTCATATTTTTCACTAAATGCGTGTGCCAAAGGAAGACCAACATATCCTAAACCAACTATTGTTATTTTTATATTTTTTTGCATTGTTGTTTTTATTACCAATCATTAAAAGTAAATTTTTACACATTCTACTGAAATTTACTAAATAAATAGTTAAAAAGAGTATAATTCCACATGCAAAAATATCAACATTTCAATTATCTTTTAAGTTTACTCTATTCTATGGCAAAATTATTTATAGTTATTTTGTTAGCAATGTCCTTAGCAAGGCTTTTTTTATTTATTAGTCATGCTAGTTTTTCATCATTTGAACTTAGTGAAATTTTATCTTCATTTCTTCTTGGATTTAGGTTGGACAGTAGTGCTTTAGCCTATATATTTGCTTTGCCAGTTTTGATTGTGTTTTTTACATGGTTGTTAAACTTAAAGTTTATGAAACTATTTATTTATCCCCTGTTTAAACTTTATTTTATCTTATTGTTTACACTTTTAGTACTTTTCTATTTTAGTGATTATGCTTATTTTTCTTTTTTTGGAGAGCATTCCACTTTGATGATTTTTGGTGTTTTTGATGATGATACAGAGGCATTAATTAAAACTGCTTTTGCTAATTATAATGTAACTCTTATATCTATAATTATAGTTTTACTCCTTAGTGTTGTATATTTTGCAATATTTAAAATTTTACAACCTAAAGAGTTTTTTCATAGAGATGGTTTTAAAACACAATGGAGTATCGTAGGTCAATTCTTTTTCTTTTTATTTCTAATTGTTGGTGTTGCTTTAATGGGACGGGGTTCTTTTACACTTTTTCCACTTGCTTACAATACTCCTGATCCAACGGCAGATAATTTTTTAAACAATATTTCAAAAAATCCTGTTTTTGCTCTTAATGATTCATATAATGCTTATGAAAAAAATAAAAATGGACATTATGACCTTATAAAAATGGCAGGGTACAAACATAAGATAAAAGAGGCTTTTAAAGTTTATACTCAAAAACAGGATATAGATGAAAAAAACCTTTTGAATAATCTTGTAAGTACAACCTCTAAAAATGAAGTTTTAGAAACAAGACCTCCAAATGTGGTTGTTGTGATGGTTGAGAGTTTTGGAATGCCTTTGCTTGATTATCAAAGTGATAGTTTTAACATTATGGGTAGAATAAAAAAACATTTTGATAGTGATATATTATTTAAAAATTTTATATCATCTTCAAACGGTACTATCGTTTCACTTGAACCACTTTTGTTAAACATAACTGCTCGTCCAAAATCTACATCTTTTGCACAAGGAAAATATATAAATACATCTTTTTATCAAGCTAGTGCAAAAGTTTATGAAGATGCAGGGTATGAGACAAGTTTTGTTTATGGTGGAGATCTTTCTTGGAGAAATGTTGGTAATTTTATGCTAAAACAGGGTTTTAAGCATGTGGAGGGTAAAAGTACGATAGCAAAAGCATTGAATAAAGATGAGAAAAAAATATCTCATGATTGGGGTGTATTTGATGGGTATCTTTATTCATATATTGAGCAAAAATTAAAAGATGCTAAAAAACCTCAGTTTATTTTTGTTTTAACTACAAACAACCATCCACCATATAAAATCCCAGAAGATTACAAGTCGAACAGGCTTGAAATTTCACCTAAATTAAAAGAACATATAAAAGGTGACATGGAGTTGGCAAAGTTAAGATTTAGAGATTATGCTTATGCTGTTGATATGGCAGGAAAATTTTTAGATGATATAAAAAGCTCAGATTTAGCAAACAATACTGTTATAGCAATTACTGCTGATAATAATACAGTAGAAGGTATTATGAAGTATGATGATTACTATACTCAAACTAAAAAGATACCTTTTTATCTTTATTTGCCAAAGTATTTGCAACCAAATCAAGAGATAGATATAAATACACCATCATCTCATAAAGATATTTTTCCAACTTTATATAATCTTACATTAAGTGATAGAAAATATACAGCTATCGGTACAAATCTGTTAGACGCAACAAAATTGCATTGTGGATTTAATGATGATGGGATTTTGATGGCAAGTGATGGTGGTTTTAAGGTCACTAAGGCATCGAGTGAAGTTCAAAAAGAGTGTGAAAAATACTATAAAGCAACTTTAGCAGTAACCGAATATTTGATAGAATCACAAAAAAAATAGATTAGGAAGTTTTTTTGAAAAAAGCATTAAAGAGATTTTTACCATACATAAAAGAGTATAAATTTTATTATCTTTTAGTTCTTTTTGGGATAATTCTGACAGTATCTGCAACATTGGCTAGCGCACAAATCATGAAACCCCTGATGGATGATATGTTTATAAAAAGGGATGAAAAAATGTTATATCTAATCCCTTTTGGATTAGTTGGAATTTACTTTACAAAGTCATTGGGTAGGTATATTCAGTCTGTTTTTATGAATCATATAGGACAACATATAATCGCTCGTTTTAGAGAGATTTTATTAACAAAAATCATAACATTAGATATGAGTTTTTTATATAGAAATAGAAGTGGAGAACTTATATCAAGAGTTATAAACGATATAGGTAGGATAGAGTATTTTGTTTCAAATATGCTACCTGAACTTTTTAGAGAGTCTATTACTGTTGTATCTCTTATTGGTTATGTGATATATTTAAACTATATGTTATCTTTTTATGCACTTATTTTGGTTCCTTTAGTTGTATATCCTATGGTTTTAATTGCAAAAAAACTTAAAAAATATGCTCATCGTTCCCAAGAAAAAAATGCAGATGTTGTGACAAGGCTGACAGAAGTTTTTAATAATACAGAGATTATTAAAGCAAATGCAACAGAAGTTTACGAATTGAACCGTTTTAGTATTCAAAACTGGAAATTTTTTAAAATAAATATGAAATCTGTATATGTGGGTGAATTAGTTTCTCCTATGATGGAGATTATTGGTGCAGCTGGTCTTGCAATGGTTATCTATGTTGGTGGGCATGAAGTTTATTCAGGCAATATGAGTGTAGGCGAATTTACTGCATTTTTAACAGCAGTTGGGCTTGTTTTTCAACCAATCAGAAGGATAAGCTCTATCTATAGAAGGGTACAAGATGCTGTAGCAGCCAGTGAGAGAGTTTTTGACATATTAGATAGAGAGAGTGCTATTAAAGATGGTCAAAAGATATTAGATGAAGATATATGCCATGTGGAATTTAAAAATGTATCTTTAAAGTATGAAGATACTTATGCACTCAAAGATATAAATATAGATATAAAACAGGGACAAAATATAGCGCTTGTTGGTGATAGTGGGGGTGGAAAATCTACTTTTGTAAATATGTTACTTCGTTTTTATGATCCTGATAGTGGTGAAGTTTTAGTAAATGGTGAAAATATTAAAGAATTTACGCAAAAATCATTAAGACATCATATCTCTTTTGTATCCCAACGGATATATATATTTCAAGATTCTTTAGCTACTAATGTTGCTTATGGGCAAGAAGAGATTGATGAAGATAAAGTTATAGAAGCTTTAAAACTCGCAGATGCTTGGGATTTTGTGACCTCTTTGGATGATGGTATCCATACTAAAATGGAGGAGTTTGGAGCAAACCTTTCAGGTGGACAAAGACAGCGTGTTGCCATAGCTAGAGCAATATATAAACACTCATCACTTTTACTTTTTGATGAAGCAACATCAGCACTTGACAACGATAGTGAAAAAAGGATTCAAGTTGCACTTAATGAATATACAAAAGATAAAATCACCATTACAATAGCCCATAGACTAAGCACAATAGAACATGCTGATAAGATTTTAGTGATGCAAAAGGGGAGTATAGTGGCATGTGGAACACATAATGAACTTTTACAAAATAGTGATGTATATAAAAGATTAGCTGGAGAGTTAAAGTAGGAGTTTAATAGGTTTATTAGTATTTTTTAGAGATAATCGCGAATAACTAATTATTAAATGGATTTTTCATGTTAGATTTCTCAAAATTTTTAAAGTACTCAAAACCAGGCCCTCGCTATACAAGTTATCCAACGGCGTTAGAATTTAGTGACTCTTACGGATATGATGAATATATAAACAAGATACAAAATCAAGATTCTTCAAGACCTCTTAGCTTGTATTTTCATCTACCTTTTTGTAGAAATGCATGTTATTTTTGTGGATGTAATGTAGTTTTTACTTCCAAAGAGGATAAAATGATTCGTTATATCGAGTATCTGAAAAGGGAATTGAAAATCCTTTCTCAATATTTAGATATGAAAAGGGAAGTTATCCAGATGCACTTTGGTGGTGGAACACCAACTTTCTTTTCAGCTTCTCAACTAAAAGAGATTATAGATGAGATAAAATCTTATTTTCCAAATTTTGTTAAAGATGCAGAGATAAGCTGTGAGATAGATCCTCGCCATATAGATGAAGATCAGATGAGAGTTATGGCTGAGGCAGGGTTTAATCGTGTAAGTTTTGGGATTCAGGATTTTAACGAAAAAGTGCAACAGGCAGTTCATCGTATTCAGCCTTATGATGTAACAAAAAAAGCGATGGATTTGGCGAGAAAATACAATATGGTTTCTGTAAATGTTGATTTGATTTATGGGCTTCCTTATCAAAATCTTGAAACTTTTAAAGAAACACTATCTCTAGCACTGACTTTAAATCCAGATAGATTTGCAGTGTTTAACTATGCTCATGTTCCATGGATGAAAAAAACTATGAGAAAGATAGATGAGACAACTCTTCCTCTGCCTGATGAAAAACTTCAAATCATGCAATATACCATAGACTTTTTAACTTCACATGGTTACAAAATGATAGGGATGGATCACTTCGCAAAACCTGAAGATGAATTATTTAAAGCGATAGAAAAAGGACAACTTCATAGAAATTTCCAAGGTTATACAACAAAAGGTGGAGCAGATTTGATAGGTGTTGGTTTGACATCTATTGGAGAAGGTGTTGATTATTATGCACAAAATTATAAAGATATGAAACTTTATGAAGCTGCAATAGATGAGGGAAAACTACCTTTTGAGAGGGGTGTTGTTTTAAATGAAGATGACCAAATTCGCCAGTTTGTAATCATGGAACTTATGAGTAACTTTAAGCTTGATATAAAAAGGTTTGAAACACTTTTTAATGTAAATTTTAAAGAGTATTTCCCAGATGCCGTAGATGAGTTAAAAGTTTTTGTGGAGGAGGAACTTTTGATTATGGATGAAAATCATATAGAGTGTAGTCAAACTGGAACATTGCTTATAAGAAATATAGCACAACCTTTTGATGCTTATATGAAAAAGTATGCGAAAAGTTCTAAAACATTTTCAAAAACGGTGTAGTGATGTCAAAAAACCCAGATGAAATTTTTAATTTTAGTGAAACCTCTGATGCTTGTGTAAAGTGTGGAAAATGTATTCCTGTTTGTACCATTCATAATGTAAATGGTGATGAAGTAACAAGCCCTCGTGGTTTTATAGACCTCTTAGGAGCGTATCAAAGGGGTGATTTAGAGCTTGATAAAAATGCTAAAGATATATTTGAGTCATGTTTTTTATGTACTGCTTGTACAGATGTTTGCCCAAAATCACTTCCTACAGATATGGTGATAGAACAAATAAGAGCAGATATAGCTAAAAAATATGGCATAGCATGGTATAAAAAAGCTTTCTTTTTACTACTTCGTTATCGTTGGCTCAATGATTTGGCATTTAAACTTGGTTGGGTGTTTCAGACATGTGGCTTTAAAATAAAAGCTGATATAGACTCTATGCACTCGAGGTTTAACTTCCCAATGTTAAAGGCTGACAGACTTTTACCTAGTTTGAAAAAAACATCATTTTTAAATGCTCATCCTGAAAATATAAACAATGGTGGCAAAAGAAAAGTAGCGATTTTTATAGGATGTTTGGGTAACTATAACTATAGAGGTATAGGTGATAGTTTATTGGAAATTTTAGAAGCACTTGAGATAGATGCTTTTTTAGCAAAAGATCAGAAATGTTGTTCTGCTCCTGCTTATTT
This sequence comes from Sulfurimonas sp., assembly GCA_027064045.1. GTDB lineage: Bacteria > Campylobacterota > Campylobacteria > Campylobacterales > Sulfurimonadaceae > Sulfurimonas. Next base: position 12,782 of record JAMOQK010000010.1, read on the forward strand.
TACAGGGGATTTTGATACGGTTGATCATAACGCAAAATTTAATATAGAATATTTTGAGGGTTTTGGAGATGACATAGAGGCTATCATAGTGCCAGAGGCTACTTGTAGTGCAATGTTAAAGATAGATTATGAACATTATTTTCATGACCAGCCAGAGTGGAGAGATAGAGCAAAAAAAGTTATGAGTAAAGTTTATATGGCAACAGAGTGGCTTCAAAACCATACACACCTAGAACAACTTTTAGCTTCAAAGAAAAAAGATACAAAGATAGTGACATATCATGACCCATGCCACGCTAAAAAAATGCAGGGAATCCATAAAGAACCAAGAAATCTCATAAGACAAAACTATAAAATAGTGGAGATGAGTGATCCCAATGCATGTTGTGGTTTTGGTGGTGTGACGATGCAAAGTGAGAAGTACCATTATGCTAAAGCAGTGGGAGAGACTAAAGCCAATATGATAAAAGAGACTCAGGCAGATATTGTAAGTGCAGAGTGTAGTGCCTGTCGTATGCAGATAAATGCTTCTATGAATTACGCTGATGTTAAAACAGAGTTTAAAAACCCTATTGAGCTGATAGCTGAAGCTTTGAGGAGATAATCCCACATGCCATATAATAATTGGAACCATATTTATGAGCATTTTAACCCAGTAGCATTTCACATATTTTCTTTGCCTGTGCATTGGTATGGGATGATGTATGTTTTGGCACTTCTAAGTGCTTTGGGGATTGGAAAGTATTTTATAAAAAAAGACAATCTTGACTTTAAAGCTGCTCAGCTTGATGCTTATTTTGTATATGTTGAGATTGGTGTGATTTTAGGTGCGAGGTTGGGTTACATCCTTTTTTATGATACTCAAACTCTTTATTATCTAAGTCACCCTTGGCAGATTTTTAATCCATTTCATAATGGCGAGTTCATAGGCATAAGGGGTATGAGTTATCATGGTGCTGTGATAGGGTGGTTTATAGGTTCATATCTCTACTCAAGAAAACATAGAGTTGAGTTTGGAAAAATCATGGATCTGGTTGCTGTTAGTGTGCCTTTGGCTTTTGTTTTTGGTAGAATTGGTAACTTTTTAAATCAGGAGTTGGTTGGTCGAGAGACTGATGTGGCTTGGGGGATTTTAGTAGATGGAGTTTTGAGACATCCATCACAACTTTATGAAGCCTTTTTAGAAGGTGTTGGGGTGTTTTTAGTTGTCTGGTTTTATAGAAAATATCAACACTTCAGTGGTGAACTTATCTTGGTTTATGGTGCAAGTTATGGTGTTCTTAGAGCTATAGCCGAGATATACAGAGCGCCAGATGTGCAGATAGGTTACATCTGCTGTGGCGTTGTGACTTTAGGACAGGTACTAAGCCTTTCTATGACAGGTGTAGCTGTTATTTTATGGGTTTATTTTTATAGGAAGTTAGTTTAGATTATCTATCATTTCTATGTTTTTTTCTATCTTTTTCAACCGAACCTCTCCAAAAGTGATTAACTGCCCAGTATGCTAAGAGTGAGCCGAAGATAGAGTACATCGCTGTTCCAAAATATAGGGGGATGAAGATTTTGTCTATGTTGTCACTAAACCATGCCAAAGTTAGTTCAACAGGTTCTGGTTTTATACTTAGTAAAAAACTTCCAGTTAAATACTCCATATAGTACATTGGTGGCATTGTGATTGGGTTACTAAGCCAACACATTGCTAGACCGATAGGGACATTAAACTTGAAAAATGGCATAAAAGCTAAAACTGCTGCCATCTGCATAGGCATTGGGATAAAAGCTATAAATATACCTAAAAGTACAGCACGGGAAACCATCTTACGGTTTGTTGACAGATACTCTTGAGGAATTTTATATTTTTTAATAAAAGATTTTAATTTTTCATGTTTACTTGTTTTTTTGAGTGTCTTTCTTATCATGGGTGCGATTATATACTTTAGTAGTTAATAATATGCTAAAATTACATATGAAATTAAACTAAAGAGTATAGATGTCATTTAAAAAACTTGGGCTTATTGAGCCATTACTTGTTGCCATAGAAGAATTAGGCTACAGTGAACCAACTGTTATACAACGCAGAGCTATTCCTATTGTTATGCAAAAAAAAGATATTTTTGCAACTGCTCAAACAGGAACAGGAAAAACTGCTGCTTTTTCTTTGCCAATGATTCAAAGGTTTCGTAAAAATAATGCACAAAACATAAAAGCACTTATATTATCTCCTACTAGAGAATTAGCTGTCCAGATTGAGCAAGATATAAAAAACTATGCAAAATATTTAGATATTAAAACACTCCTTTTGGTAAGTGGTAAAGATATAAATACTCAGCGAAAAAATATCAGAGCAGGTGTGGATATAATCATAGCAACACCAGGGCGAATGGTGGAAATGATTGAACAAAACATAGATTTATCACATATTGAGATATTTGTTCTTGATGAAGCAGACAGGATGCTTGATATGGGTTTTGTAAAAGAGATAAGAAAAATCCATCCAGTATTGCCAAAAAACCATCAAACATTGCTTTTTAGTGCGACTTTTAGTGATAAGGTGAGAAAACTATCAAAACTTATTCTAAATAAACCAGATTTTATTGAGACTTCTAAGAAAAATTCAACAGTAGATACTATAAATCAAGTGGCTTATTTGGTTGATAGAGATAAAAAAGCACAACTTTGCTCATACTTAATAGGCTCAAGAAACTTTCCTCAGGTTTTAGTTTTTACCAAAACAAAACAGAGTGCTGATTTTTTAGTGGAGGAGCTTAAAAAAGATGGACTTAAAGTTGGTGTAATTCATGGGGATAAAACAAAAGCAAATCGCTTAAAAACTTTAACACAATTTAGAGAGAGAAAGATTAAAGTGCTAGTGGCAACGGACATAGCTTCAAGAGGCTTAGATATAGAGAAACTTCCTTATGTAATAAACTATGAGTTACCAAGTGTAAGTGAAGATTATGTTCATAGAGTTGGCAGAACAGGAAGAGCAGGGCGAGAGGGTGAAGCTATCTCACTCATAGATATATATGAAAAATATGACATAAAAGATATAGAGAGAGTGATAGGTCAAAAGATACCAAGAGAAGTGGTTGAAGGGTTTGAGCCAGATCCAAATATCAGACGAAAAGATGTTGATGAAGTTAAACTAAAAAGTGAGCATAAAAAGGTTGAAAAAAGACGACCAGCTAAAAAAGTTTATAAAAAAACAACTTCAACAAAAAAGAGAAAGACAACAAAAAGAGATGCTAAATGATGAAAAAAATATTAAAAATATTTGGAATTTTTCTTCTTATTGCTGGTGCTATATATGTCTATCATGTACATTTAGATTATAGGTTTGAGACTATTAGTGATGCAAAAGTTTATAAATCTGCACTTATAAATCCAGATAAATTGGGTGGTTACTTAGAAAAATATAAGATTAAAACTGTTATAGATTTGCTTGATCCAGGTGTGCAAAATGCGTTAAATCCTGCAAAACAGAGAGAGATAGATGCAGAACAAAAGGCAGTAGATGAATTTAATAAAAAACATCATACTCATGTTTTGCATGTAAATATTCCATCAAGACAGGTTCCAACCAAAAAGACACTTACTAAGTTTTTTGAAGTGCTTGACAACAAAGATAATTATCCTGTTCTAATCCATTGTTATCATGGAACTGGTAGAGCGCAGATATATAGTGCTTTGTATAGAATAGAGTATGAAGGTTGGAAAAATAAAGATGCAAGAGCAAAAACAAGGGTAATAGTTCAAGCTCTTGGATATAGAAGTTCTTTTTCTGATGGTCGCTCAAAAGGTGACTTTTTGATGCATTATAAACCTAGAAGTGAGGGAAATAACTCTACAATAAATACGATTGAATAGTTTATCAATAATATACAGCTAACCAGATGGTTTCTTTATCTGGTAAAGTCCAAGATACCTTGTGCTTTGTATTTGCTGGTATGTTTATATAATCACCTTTTTTGAGTTTGACATCAGCACTGTTTTTAAATGATAAAATGGCTTTACCTTTTAAAATCATAACCCACTCATTCTTTCTACTGTTGTACCAACCTTTTTTAGGAGAACTCTGCCCATATGAGATAATCCGTTCTATCTTTACATCATTCTTAGAGATAATATCTTCAAATATTTCTTTGTCTGAATTTCTTTGGATATTTTTAAATATATTTACTTTTTTCATAGCCCCATTATATCAAATTTGATACTATTTGGCATGTGGAAAAATTATAAACTTGAAATCTTATATAAAGATGAGTATCTTGTAGCTATAAACAAACCGAGTGGGCTTTTGGTGCATAAATCTATGATAGACTCACATGAGATATACTTTGCTATGAAGATGCTTCGTGATCAGTTAGGCATGTGGGTTTATCCTATTCATAGACTAGATAAACCAACTTCTGGTGTACTTCTATTTGCACTTGATACCCAAACAGCAAGGTTAATGAGTGAGCAGTTTAAAACTCACACTATGCAAAAAAAATATATAGCAATTGTTCGTGGTTGGGTTGATGAGGTTGGATTTATAGATTATGCTTTAAGTGTAAAAAATGATAAGATAGCAGATAAAAATGCTAAAGAAAAAGAACCTCAAGAAGCAAAAACAGCTTATAAAAGAGTTGCTAAAGTTGAACTTCCACATGCCATAGGCAGATATGAAAAAACGAGATATTCACTTGTAGAGTTAGAACCAAAAACAGGACGAAAACATCAGCTTAGACGACATATGAAGCATATCTCACATCATATCTTGGGGGATACAAAATATGGACGAGGAGAACATAATAAATTTGTAAGAAAGCATTATGATTGTCACAGGCTTATGCTTCATGCAATCTCTCTTGAAATATCCCATCCTTACACAAAAGAAAGGTTTGTTTTTAAAGCCGATTTTGACAACATCTTTGAGTCTGTTTTTAGAAGTTTTAGATGGCAACTATGAAAAACATGCACTCACATATCCAACAACTCTTGCATTATCATGACTAGCATCTGCACTTGTTCGATAGTCTAATAGATGTGGTGTGAGATTTAATTTTTTTGCACTCATAAGCATAGCTTTTACACCTAGTTTTCCACATGCTTCACATCCATTATCAAGCATGTCAGTATCAAGGGAACTAATAGCATTTAAACATATATTATCTAGTTTATTTGCATCTTCGAGGTTATAAAAATGGCTTAAATCAGTACTGATTATAACTCCACAATTTTTTTGATTTAAAACAAAGTCAATGATTTCAGAAATAACTTCAGGCTCTGCATCTCCATAAATCAGCTCAACTATCTTGGCATGTGGAAGATAATATTTTATAAAAGGAAACTGTACTTCTGTGGAGTGTTCGGCATGAGTGATTAGTGTTTTTAGGTTAAACATTTGTTTTAGTTCATTTACAATCTCTTGTGCATTTTGAATTTCACCAAAAGGAGTATCATAGCCTTCATCTTCGCAAAGGCTTATACCACGAAAGCCAACTTTATGTGATGGACCGATTACTATAAAATTTTCTATATCAGAGTTTTTTAAAATTTTATAGGCAATATTTGCAGTAAAACCTGAGTACACATATCCAGCATGTGGGACTATAACGGCCTTGCTTTTTATATCTGGCAAACTAAGTTTTGCGTCATAAATTTTATTGAAATGTTCAAAATATCTTTGTATTTCATCACTTTCATCTGGATAAAATAATCCAGATACGCTCATTTCTCTTATCATTTCCAAACTCCTTTTATTTCATTTTCACATCTTAAGCATCTTCCATCTTTCATATTCAATACAGTTGATGAAAAGCCACTTCTGTCAATCAGTTTTGCACCACATTTATCACAGTATGTAGAACTGTCATTTTGTATATTTCCAAGATAAACATATTTTATACCATAACTTTTTGCTATCTCTTTTGCTCTCATCAAACTCTCAAGAGGTGTTCTAGGTGTATCTAACATTTTGTATGTTGGATGAAAAGCACTAAAATGCCATGGGATATCTACTCCAAGTTTAGAGGATATAAATTCTGCCATCTTATGGATTTCATCTTCACTGTCATTAACTTCTGGAATTATTAGAGTTGTAATCTCTAGCCAAATATCACTTTTTG
>JAMOQK010000011.1 GCA_027064045.1 Sulfurimonas sp.
ATCAGCTGATCTCTCTTGAAGTTTACACATTTGAAAGTTATAGCAGATTTAACTCTTTAGGCTTAAAAATATGTCACAGTGCAATAGAATGGGTGGAAGTCTTGCCGTTAGGCTTCATATAACTATTTATTCAACAACCATTATACATAAAACACCATTAAAACAAAAATTTAACTTATGGTAAATATGTGTGTTATTTTCATAAAATCTCAAAAAAATATGACAAAATGCAATATTTTTCTATTTTTTTCAAAAAATACACTACTATATTTAAAATTATTTAGTTTATTTGTTGTTTTATATAACATAACATTTTGTGTGTTATATATTTCATTTCATAGATAACATGCAAAATGTTACTTAAATTTCATGGAGAATTTTATGAAAACTAAGAAAAAATTATTGGATTTGGTTCGTGAGAAGATTAGATTTAAGCATTATAGTTATTCAACTGAAAGAACATATGTACATTGGATTAAGCAGTATATTTTTTTTCATAACAAAAAACATCCAATTGAGATGGCTAAAAGGGAGATTGAGGAGTTTTTAACTTTTTTAGCAACAAAAAAGCATGTTAGTCCCACTACTCAAAACCAAGCTTTTAGTGCCATATTATTTCTTTACAAAGAGGTGTTGGGGCTAGAGATAGAGGAGTGGAATATCCAAGCATTACGAGCCAAACAACGAAAACATATTCCAGTTGTTTTAACCAAAGAAGAGGTACAAAAAGTATTGAAAAATATACCCATGGACTACTCTTTGGTTGTACATCTTATGTATGGTTGTGGACTTAGAATGAGTGAAGTTTTGAACCTTCGCATAAAAGATATTGATTTTGGATTTGATAAAATCTATGTATGGGATTCAAAATCGCTAAAAGACAGAACTATACCATTACCACAAAAACTAAAACAGCAACTAACGACACAGGTGGAGATGGTCACTCAACTTCACAAACAAGATTTAGATAACGGTTATGGGAGTGTTCATATCCCCTATGCTTTGACAAAAAAATATCCACATGCCGACAAAGAAACTATATGGCAATTTTTATTTCCCATGAAAAACATATCTAAAGACCCAAGAACAAAAGTGCAAAGAAGACATCATCTACACCCTAACACACTCAGTAGAAATATAAAAAAAGCTACCAAACTAGCAAACCTGACAAAGAGGATTACTTCACATATATTTCGTCATTCTTATGCCACTCACCTACTCCAAGCAGGTATAGATTTAAGAAGTATTCAAGAACTTTTAGGTCATAAATCAGTTGAAACAACGATGATTTATACCCATGTTGTCAGCGAGATGAACAAAGCAAAACTTGTTAGTCCATTGGACTTTTAGGAGGATATAATGAAAACTGTATTTTGTGCAACTTATGAGGGTTTAGATGCAAAAGTGGTTCAGGTTGAATCAACTCTTACAAAAGGGTTACCATCTTTTAGCATAGTTGGGATGGCAAATACTTCCATCAGCGAGTCAAAAGAGAGATGTAAATCTGCACTCCTGAGTAATGATTTTAGATTTCCTCCAAAACGCATAACCATAAATCTAGCTCCAAGTGACATCAAAAAAGAAGGAAGTCAATTTGATTTAAGCATAGCTTTGCTCATCGCTTTAAATGATGTTGAAGTTGATTTGGGTGAGTGGTTTGTTTTTGGTGAACTTGGACTTGATGGAATGATAAAAGAAAACATACAACTGTACCCTTTAATGTTATCTCTTGCCAACCAAAAGTTCATAAAAAAAGTGATAGTTCCTTTTGAGAGCCTAAAAAAACTATCAAAAATTCCAGATGTAGAGTTCTACGGTGTAAAAACTCTTCAAGAGGCAATAGAACTACTAAAAAATCAGCAAACTATACAGCCAAATATAGAAGAGTCAAATATAGAATACCCTTTTTATGAAATAAACGGAGAAAAATACTACTATATCAAGGAGTATGATGAAGATTTTTTGGATGTAAAAGGGCAAGAAGTTGCAAAAAGAGCAGCACTTATATCAGCAGCTGGATTTCATAATATTCTGTTTGAAGGCAGTCCAGGTTGTGGGAAAAGTATGATTGCTAAAAGACTTCGATACATCTTACCATCCATGACATCAGATGAGATTTTAGATGTTGCAAAGTTGCAAGTACTTGATTTTAAAGAGCCAGATTTTAGACCAAGAAGACCATATCGCTCACCACACCACAGCTCAACAAGTGCCAGTGTATTTGGTGGTGGAAGCCACAGAGCGATGATAGGAGAAGTTGGTTTGGCAAATGGTGGGATTTTAATGTTTGATGAACTTCCACACTTCTCTAAAAATGTTTTAGAAGCGCTAAGGGAGCCACTTGAAGACAAAAAAATACGCATCTCAAGAGTAAATTCAAAAGTTGAGTATCCTGCTGATTTTTTATTTATAGGTGCTATGAACCCTTGTCCCTGTGGTAATCTACTGGATGAGCATAAAGAGTGTAGATGTAATGACTTAGAGATTCAAAGGTATAAAAGCAGATTATCCGACCCATTTTTAGACAGGATAGATTTAAATGTAACTATGCAACAAGTGACTAGTGATGACAAACCCAGCATATCATCTAAAGAGATGCACAAAAAAGTACTAGAAGCTCATATATTTGCGAAAAACAGGCAACAAAAAGAGTTTAATGCAAAACTTAACGATAGCGACATAGAAAGATTTTGTGTCTTTAATGATGAAGCAAAAGAGATACTAGATATGGCCATTAATAGATTTGCACTATCTTTTAGAAGTATAAAAAAAGTACAAAAAGTATCAAGGACTATTGCTGATTTAGATGCAAGTGAATTTATAAAAAAAGAACATGTTTTAGAAGCACTTAGTTATAGAAAGAGATAATTGTTTAAATCTATCCCCCATTTTTAAAATGGGAATTAAATATTAAACATTATGCTAAGTAGCATTAGGATGATAAACAACCAATGCTGAAGTGCTTTGTTCAGGGTGAATCTGAAAAGTTTCACTTAACTCTACTATAATATTAATTAACATATGATTTTATTATATTTCTTAGATAATAAAAAGTAAATAGAATAAAAATGATACTTATTGTATGTTGACACTAAGACATATAATAACTACTATCTCTATTAAAAAGTGAATAATCAATAAAAAATAATATTTTAATGCAATTTGGAAAAAATATTTCTAAATTGAGAAAAAGCAAAAATCTATCACAAGAACAATTAGCCCATAAATCAGGACTTCACAGAACTCATATTGGAATGATAGAAAGAGCAGAAAGGAATATTACACTATTAAATATTGAGAAGTTGGCTAATGGATTAGGAGTTAGCATAGATGAGCTTTTCAGGTTTTGATAATGAAAATGAGATAATAAAAGCACTTAATGGTAAAACAATTTCATCATTAAAGTTAAATTTACAAGAACTTATTAAAAATAGTTTTATAAATTACAATGGTATAATTTCTGCAACAAAACAAGCAGGACAAAACAAGAGTGATTTGAAAATTACCATAGGTAATGAGTCACATACTTATTCTATTAAAAAAGGAACAGGTAATAGTATTCACCAAGAACCAATAGAACCTTTTTTACAATTCTTAGATGATAGAGCCACTTGCAGATTCAACAATCTCAAATAGCTAATTTTTCTTCATAGCCATTTTTCAGGATAAAAAAATGGCTAGAATTTATTTATCCTGTATTTTACACTA
>JAMOQK010000012.1 GCA_027064045.1 Sulfurimonas sp.
TAGATGGTCAATATGTATTTAAAAAGAAAAAAATATCTGATGGCTATATGTTTATAGTCAATTAAAGAGACCGATATGTTTATAGATAATTTATACACTGTTGAATATAAAGATGAGAATAAAGCTATAGTGAAGTTAAGTGATGCAAATCATCCTGTTTTTAAGGCACATTTTCCACAAATGCCTATTTTGCCAGGTTTTGTTAATTTTGAAATAGTATCGGATGTGTTTAATATAAAAATCACAAAGATAAAAAAAGCTAAGTTTTTAAAAACAGCCAGACCAAATCAAACTTTAATCTATGAAAGAGACAATAATAAATTTAAAGTTTTTTGTGATAATGAAGAGATAGCAAACTTTATATTATGAATACATGCGTGGTAATCCCTGTATATAATTCCCCATATATAACAGAGGTAATAGAAGATGTTTTGGCATGTGGGTATGAGGTTATAGTTGTTGATGATGGTTCAACTAAGAGAGTTGAAAAAGCTACTTTAGAGTTTCATTTGGTCATACATGAGGTAAATAAAGGCAAGGGTGAAGCGATCCTTAGTGGTGCTAAAAAAGCTAAAGAATTAGGTTATGATAATTTTGTAACAATGGATGCTGATAAACAACATATAACTTCAGAGATTTCTAAACTTGTAGATGTTTATGAAGATGAAACCATAGTTATTGGTAAGAGAAATTTTGATGATGAGAATGTGCCAAATTCCTCTAAATTTGGAAGAAAATTTAGTAATTTTTGGGTAAATCTCGAAACTTTTAGAAATTTTGGAGACACTCAAAGTGGATTTAGAATCTATCCGATTTCTATTCTTGAATTGAACATATCAAACAAAAGATTTGATTTTGAGGTAGAAGTCTTGGTTTTACATTGTTTTAGGGGTGGTAAGACAAAAGATGTTGATGTAGAGTGTTATTATCCCCCTATTGAAGAGAGAATATCCCATTTTGATAAATTCAATGACAACCTAAGATTATCTTTGGTTCATGCAAAATTAGTGATGCAAAGATTTTTATTTTTAAGAGGTTTTCTATGGAGCTGATTATTTTAAAATAAAAGCTTAATATTATTTATTGTATAATATACGAAAATAATTTGTGTAACAAAAAGCGATTATAATGAAAAAAGTTTTAGTGTTGTACTATTCTCAGTCTTCTCAATTAAAAAAAGTTGTTGAAAATTTTATTACAAATTTGCCTGATGAAGAGATAAAGGTTGATTTAAAAGAGATAAAACCTAAAGAAAAGTATCCATATCCATGGCCATTTTATAAGTTTGCTGTTGAGTTTCCAGAAGCGGCTTTGATGGATGGTTGCGAGATAGAAGAGGTTGATGGACTTAGTGATGATTATGATTTAATCATACTTGGTTATACCATATGGTTTTTATCACCATCTTCGCCTATTGTTGCATTTATGAAATCGACACAGGCGAAAAAACTTTTTAAAGATAAGCCAGTCGTGACACTTATAGCATGTAGAGATATGTGGGTAATGGCTCAAGAGAAGATGAAATCTTTACTTGATGATGTTGGAGCAAAACTTATAGATAATGTTGCTTTAACCGACCAAGGCAAAGGCATCTACTCTTTTGTAACAACTCCTAGATGGTTGCTTAGTGGGAAGAAAGAGCCTTTTTGGTTTTTTCCAAGAGCTGGAATACTTGAGAGAGAGATAGATCAATCGGCTAGATTTGGTAAGAGACTAAATGAAGCACTAAAACAAAATAAAGAAAAAGAGTTAAAACCTTTACTTAAAAATTTAGGTGCAGTTAGTGTTGATGGAAAACTTATAGCAAGTGAAGTTATAGCAACAAGAAGTTCAAAAATATGGGCAAAACTGATTAAAAAGTTTGGTACTAAAGACTCTTTTGGAAGAAAAATCGGTATTACCATATATTCTATTTTTTTAGTAATATTGGTTTTTACAGTTGTGCCGTTAAATATTATGGTTAGAAAAATATTAAATATATTTCAAAAAGAAAAACTAAAAGCGTTAGAAGAAAAATATGAACAACCAAGTGGTAGATAGGAGTTAGAGTGAGAGAAGTATATATAAATAAAATGGCAGCATTTTTCCCAAATAAGCCAGTAAATAATGATGATATTGAAAAAGTTTTAGGGATGGTTGATGGTAAGCCATCTTTGGTTAAGAGGATAGTTTTAAAATCAAATAAGATAGAGACAAGATACTATGCAATAGACCCAGATACAAACGAAACAACTCACTCAAACGCACAACTCGCTGCTGAGGCTATCAAAGAATTATCTAAAGATTTTGATGTAGATGGTGCTGAACTTTTGGCATGTGGGACTACCACCCCAGATCAACTTTTACCAAGTCATGCTTTGATGGTTCATGGTCAAACAGATATGAAAAATGTAGAAGTTATGAGTGTCGCTGGAATTTGTCTTAGTGGTCTTAGTGCTTTAAAATATGCTTATACTTCGATAAAATCTGGTGAGATTGAGAGTGCCGTTACAACGGGTAGTGAGAATGTTTCAGCTTCTATGAGAGGACGAAATTTTGAGCCAGAAGTTCAAGCTAAAGTTGATATGATTAGAAGAAATAAAGAGCTTACTTTTGAAAAAGATTTTTTAAGATGGATGCTTAGTGATGGTGCTGGTGCTATTGGTGTTAGTTCAAAACCAAACGATGATGGTATCTCACTTAAAATTGATAAAATTTTTGCTCGTTCTTATGCAAATGAGTTAGAAGTTTGTATGTACTCTGGTTGTGAAAAACTAAAAGATGGAACTTCAAGAGGCTATAGAGAATATCTGCCTCAAGAGTGGCTTAAAAAGTCTATTTTCGCAGTAAAACAGGATGTAAAACTTTTAAATAACAATATTTTAGAATATACAGTTGAGAAGCCACTCATTGAGATGCTTGAAAAAAATATGTTTAATCCTAGTGAGATTGATTGGTTTTTACCACACTATTCATCTGGTTATTTTAGAGATAAACTCTACAACAGCATTAAAAAAGTTGGATGTGATATACCTCAAGAAAAGTGGTTTACAAACCTTACAACAAAAGGAAATACTGGTTCAGCTTCTATATATATAATTTTAGAAGAGTTATTTAATTCTGGTAAACTTAAAAAAGGGGAAAAACTTCTTTGTTATATCCCTGAAAGTGGAAGATTTTCAACTGCATTTATGTTGCTAGAGGTCGTATAGATGGATATAAACAGTGTCCCTCAGGATGAGAGTTCAACATATGCAAGTATGAAAAAAGCCATCTATGCTTCTGATGATGAAGGAAAGCTTACCAGCGTTGCTTCTAGTGGTTGGGATGTTGAAGAGATAGCTACAAAAATGGCTCTTGATGATATTGATGAGTCTATAAAAGAGGCTTATGAAGAGGTAAAAGCTGGTAAAAAATCCCCACTTTATTACCACATGTATGCATCGAGAATGGATCTGTTAGTTTTATCACAATCGAGTGGTTTTTTTCAGTGGAGCATAAAACGACATTTTAAACCAGAGGTATTTAGTAAACTTAGTGAAAAAAAACTTTTAGAATATTGTGATGTTTTAGGGATAACTCTTGATGAGATAAAAGTTTTACCAGAGGTTAATGATGAGTAGTTTTGAGCATATGCATCATGCACACTGTGAGAGTGGAGTTATGTCATCTATGCTTAGGCATTATGGTTTAAACATAAGTGAGCCTATGGTTTTTGGGCTTAGTAATGCTCTAAACTTTGCTTATATACCGTTTGTAAAGATTGGTGGTATGCCACTTGTTGCTTATAGAAGTATGCCAAAATCTATCATTAAAAATATCAAAAAAAATCTTAAAATTGATATGAAGTTAGAAACTTTTTCATCTGTAAAAAAGGGTGAAGATAGGCTTGATGAGCTTTTAAAAGAGGGTAAAATTGTAGGTGCGCAGAGTTCTGTTTACTGGCTTGAGTATTTTCCAAAAGAGATTAGATTTCATTTTAATGCTCATAATCTTTTGATATATGATAAAGAGGGGGATGAGTATCTTATAAGTGATCCTGTATTTGATAAAAGTGTAAGATGTTCTAAAAAGTCTCTCTCAAAAGCTAGATTTGCAAAAGGGGTGATGGCACCTAAAGGTTTACTTTACTATCCAACCCACATGCCAAAAGAGGTTGATTTAAAACCTGTAATTGTAAAAAATATTAAAAAACTCGCAAAAAATATGCTTAGAACTCCTGTACCCATAGCTGGTCTAAGGGGTATAAAATATCTGGCTAAAAACATAGCAAAACTTAAAAACAAAGATAAAAAGTATGCGAAACTTTTTTTAGCTCATGTTGTAAGGATGCAAGAGGAGATAGGAACTGGTGGAGCTGGTTTTAGGTTTATGTATGCCTCTTTTTTACAAGAAGCAAGTGAACTTTTTAACAATGATAAAGTTTTAGCTGAGGCATCTAAAATGATGTTGGCTGTTGGAGATGAGTGGAGAGATTTCGCTCTTATGATAGCAAAATCACTAAAGAGTAAAAAAGAGATAGATTTTAAATCTATCTCACAAAAACTTTTAGATATAAGTGAGAATGAAGCTAAAGTTTACAAAAAAATGCTTCAGTTCAAGGCTAATATTTAGATGATAAAAGTTTCTAGTGTTATAAAAAAATATGATGATTTTACAGCACTTGATTCCCTCTCTTTTGAGATAAAAAAAGGTACAATTTTTGGACTGTTGGGTGTCAATGGTGCTGGAAAAAGTACTATATTGTCTATCTTAAACGGTCTTAGCAGGTTTGATAGTGGTGAGATAAAAGTTTTTGGTTTTGATATAAAAAAAGATATAAAAAAGATAAAAGAGATAAGTTCCATAGTTCCACAAGACCTCGCTTTTTATGAAAAATTAACAGTAAAAGAAAACCTTGATTTTTTTGCTAAAATTCAAAATGCCACTAAAGAAAACTATGACAGAGCCATAAAAATCAACACCTTGGAAGATCTACTAAATCAAAGAGCATCAACACTTTCTGGTGGGCAAAAAAGAAGGTTAAACATAGCCATAGGTTTGCTTAACAATCCACAAGTCATCTACTTTGATGAGCCAACTGTTGGGATAGACCCAAAAAGCAGAAATGAGATACTAGAGTCTATAAAAGGTTATAAAAAATTAGGCATAACAGTAGTTTATACAAGCCACTATATGAATGAGATAGAAAAAATATGTGATGATGTGGCAATAATCTCACATGGCAAACTTGTAGAACAAGGTTCTCTTAAAACTCTTTTTTCATCTAAAAATTCCAACTTGGAAAAACACTTTATAGAACTCACCGAGGGTGCAAATGTTTAGTGCGATGGTTAAAAAAGAGTTTCTTTTAGTGTTAAGAGATAAACATGCACTGATGGCACTTTTTGTTATGCCTGCTGTGTTTATTCTCATAATGTCAGTGGCTATGAAAGATATATTTTCACAAGAGGCAGTTAGTTTTGATGTGGCTTTGGTTGATTTGGACAATACAAAAATAAGTAAAGAGTTTGTAGCAGATATAAAAAAAGACAAATCATTTCACATTGTCAAAAAAGATGATGCTCAGTTTGTTGTGACTTTGCCAAAAGGTTATGGCAATATTGAAAATACAAAAAATCCTACAAAAGTACAAATTTCGGTAGAAGATTCTCTAAAGAGTGATATGATAGAGATTTTTAAAGCAAAATTGATGAAGCATATAGTTAACTTGAAACTTGGTATCATAAAAACAAGACTCAGTGAGTTTTCAGATGAGGCTGCAAATGCCGTGGGTGCTGTTAGTCTTTCAAATAATGAACTTTTTACTTTAAAATATAACAAACAAGATGATGTGCCAAACTCAACTCAGCAAAGTGTTCCAACTTGGATAGTTTTTGGGATGTTTTTTATAATCATACCGATGTCAACCATCTATATAAATGAGCGAAAACAAAATACACTCAGCAGACTTAACTCTATGAATATCTCTGTATTTTCAATGACCATGTCAAAAATAGTTCCATATATATTTATAGCTCAGGTTCAGATGTGGCTGATGATAGCTGTGGGGGTGTTTTTAGTACCATTTTTTGATACTCCAGCACTCTCAATAAATGGTACAGTTGGAGCATTGGTATTTTTGTCTTTTGCTCTTAGTATATCTGCTATTGGTTTATCAATTCTTATCGCCGTTAGTGCATCTTCAAGTGAACAGGCAACTACCATAGGTGGTATCTTAAATATCCTTTTAGGTGCGATAGGTGGTGTTATGGTGCCAAAATTTATCATGCCTGAATCTATGCAAAAGTTAGCAGACATTTCCCCTATGTCATGGGGACTTGACGGATTTTTAGAGATATTTTTAAAAGGTGGCGATATTTTTAGTGTACTAAATGAATCTTTGGCATTACTGTGTTTTGGTGGAGTTGCTTTAATGGTTTCTATGATAATATTGCATAAAAGAATAGAGGGTGGGCTTTGATGGATTTTGAGCAGTTAAAACAAGAACTAAAAGAGTTGATAATCGAAGAATGTGAAAAAGAAGATATTACCCCAGATGAGATAAAAGATGATGTTATGCTTTTTTCAGATGAGAGTGGTTTGGAACTTGATTCACTTGATGCACTTCAAATATCTATGGGACTTTTAAACAAATACGGTGTGAGGCTTGGGGATTCTAAAGAGTTTAGAAGAAATGTAACAACCATCGAAAAATTAGCAGAGTACATACAAAAAGAAAATGGCTAGTGTAAATATATTAGATTATGAAATTTTAACTTCACAGGGTGATTTAAAAGAGAGTGTTAATAAAATCAAAGATGATAAAACTAAAATTTCTTTTAGAAAAAATATCCCATTTTACTCTTTTGAGGAAAAAATCACCCAAAATCAAAAAAGTATATATGATGCTCTAAAAAAACTCATCTCTAAAATAGTATTAAAACTTTCAGATGATAGTAAAAAATCGACTGCTCTTTTAGTTGGTACTTCTATCATAGACTGGAACTTGGTGGATGCCATAAACTCTTGTGCTTATGAGTATAAAAAAACCTCATATAATTCCCATAAAACAAGCATAGATACTTATGCAAAAAACCTTTCAGATGAGTTTGGACTTAATGGTTTTACCATGACTATAAATACAGCTTGTACCTCAAGTGCAAATGCTCTTTTGGAAGCTTCAAATCTTATAAATAGTGGTATTGTTGATAATGTGATAGTGGTTGGTTTAGAGATTTATCTACCACTTATGAGTGATGGGTTTTATAAGATGGAGCTAATCTCAAATACACATGCCAAACCTTTTGATAAAAACAGAGATGGACTTGTCTTGGGTGAGGCGATAGGGGCTATTTTAGTTGGTAAGAGTGACTCAAAATGGTCTTTGCTTGGAGGTTTTAGTAACTGTAATTCTGCTACTATCACTTCTGTGGGAGCTAGTGGAGATGAGTGTGTTGAGGTTATAGAAGAAGCATTAGATAGGCTAAAATTGACTCCAAAAGATATAACTGCGTTAAAGGCACATGCCACAGGTTCAATCTCAAACGATGAAGCAGAGATGAATGCTATAAGCAGAGTGTTTAAAAATGGTATTGATTTTACAGCTATGAAGCCATATATTGGTCATACTATCGGTGCTAGTGGGGTTGTGGAGATAGCTTTGTTTATGGGGTGTATAGATGGTGGATTTATACCAAAAACACTTTTTTGCGATGAGAGCATATCAAAAACCCACATGCCATTGACTAAGCACAAAGAGTGTAAAGAGGGGCTTTTTATGTGTAATTATTTTGGTTTTGGTGGTAATAATATTTCACTTGTAATAGAGAAAAAATCATGAAACTCTATATTAAAAACTTTAGCAGTTATAGAAGTGATAAAGAAGAAATAGATATAAAAAAAACACTAAAACAAAAGTATAAGTATGACACAAGAAGGCAAGACGCTTTTATACACTTAGCTGTTTATGGAGCAAAACTGCTTAGTGAAAAAGTTGAGATAAAACCTGATGATGAGTTCTATCTCACGAGTGGTGTGGGAAATATAGATGTGGTGCAAAGAACCAATACTACTGTATATGAAAATAATGAAGCTTTGAAGCTTTTTGATTTTATAAACCTGCTTGGAAATACTACAAGCTATTATGTTGCATCTGCGCTTGGTTTAAAAAGTAAAAATATATTTCAAATTTCAGATAATTTTACATATATAAACTCTCTAATCTCACTGTATGCTTCTATAAACAATTCAAAAAAAGATGCTATTTTGTGTGCTATAGATCTGCTTAGTGAGCCACCAGAGATAACTAAAAGGGTTTTTGGAGCTGATGAGGTTCAAAAAATGTGTAGCAGTGTGAATTATCAAAAGTTTTCACTTTCTAAAAAAGATGCTATTGCAGAGATAGAATTTGATGCAAAAATTTACTCATTAGAGGAGATTAAAGCACAATTAGTATATAATAATCATCAGATAGAAACTTCCAAGACAAAGATGTTTGAGACACTAGCAAGTTATAAAGTGAATGACGCTTTAAAAGATGGTAGTGACTTGGTTTTCATAGAGTGTTTTGAAGATAGATATAAAATATTAAAATTAAAGAGTTTAAGATGAACGCCTATATAAACAACTATGAATTATTGTGTGATGCTGGTGATACAGAAGGCTTAATGGAAGCAATTTATACAAAAAAGTCTGCTATAACGGTTGATGAAAATTACTTAAAAGATAGAACCGCTGGGCTTGGGATAATGCAATATAGCAATATTTTTGATGTCTTAGAAGATATTGCTCAAAAAGTCTTAGATAGTTCAAACCTTGAAAATTTTAATGATACTCTGCTTATTTTAGGCTCTTCTGTTGGTGGTATGCAAGAGTGTGAAGATATTTTTTATTCTCAAAAAAGTTATAAAAATATAGATCCAGATAGATACTCAATGAATGTTTTAACTGAGCATTTGGGAAAAAAGTTTGGTTTTTATGATGTTAGAGCATTGTCCACTGCATGTACTTCAAGTGCAAATGCTCTGCTTTTGGCAAAAAGACTTATAGATGTTGAAGCTTATGATAATATCTTGGTAGTTGGAGCAGATGGGCTTTGTTACTCCACTGTTTTGGGTTTTAGTGCTTTGGGTGTTCTTTCAGATAAAGCGTGTAAACCTTTTGATGAAGATAGAGATGGGATGAATGTATCTGAAGCAGTTGCAATGCTTTTGATACAAAATGTCAAAACACCTGATTCTATCGAGTTGAAAGGAGTTGGGGCGAGTAGTGATGCTTATCATATGACAAACCCAGATCCAGAGGCAACAGGTGCGATTAGTTCCATGAAATCTGCCATAAAAGATGCTGGTTTAAGTGTAGATGATATTGACTATATAAATGCTCATGGTACGGCTACTTTAGCAAATGATAGAGTCGAATCTTTGGCGATTGAGAAACTTTTTGAGCATAATGTTTATGTGAGTTCAACAAAAGCTATAACTGGTCATACCCTTGGAGCAGCTGGTGCGATAGAGGCTATTATATCTTGTGAAGTTATAAAAAAATCCTTAATCCCACCTCAAACAGGTTTAAAAAATCAAGAAAATAAAAATATAAATATTCCCAAAGAGAGTGTTAGTATGAAAATAAAAAATATAGTAAGTAACTCGTTTGCATTTGGTGGGAATAATGCATCTGTTGTGGTTGGAGAGTGTCAATGAAAAAAGTTGCTATAAACATAATAAATGCACATAAAATTTATGCAAAAACAAAGTTGGAAGATTTAGATGAAAAAAGGTTGGTTCCGAGTATGATGGTTCGTCGCCGTTTAACTAGAAATTCCAAGGTTATGCTTTATTTAAGCGATAGATGTAATTTTAGTGGTACAAAGATAGTTTATGGTACTTGCTACAGTGAGCTTCAAGAGGCTGCAAAGATGGCAGATGCTGTTATAAACAATGGTTTACTCTCTCCAACCTCTTTTCAAAACAGTGTTTACAATACTGCTCCTTCTTATTACTCTTTGATAAATAAAAACAAAGATGAAGTTATAACTGTATCTTCTGGTATGAAAACATCTTTAGATACTTTAAAAACAGCAGCACTTCAGGCATTAGTCTCAAAAGAGCAGATATTATGTGTGGCAGTTGAGTGTATAAATATACCAAATATAGAAGAAGTAAACAGATGCACCTCGTATCTTGAAGCTGGTGTGGCAGTTACCTTGGAAATTGCAGATGATATGATTGGTGCAAAAGAGATAGAAGATAGTTATAGGGTAGATGGAATCATAGATTCGCTTCAAGATTTAATGAGTGTTGTTGGTATGTATGAGAATTCAATTAAAAAAATCGTTGTAGAACTTTAGATGACAAAGGAAATATAGAGATGGTTATTGATAATAAAATAGTAAGTTATGAAAAATTTATGCATAATGAAGAGATTAAATTAAGTGATAATAAAGAGTTTATAAAGTTTATAGATGGTGGACATGAGTTTTTAATAAAACAGATAAAAGAGGGAAGACCAATTTATGGAATAACTACTGGATATGGTGAAGCTGGTAGCAATTATGCTGCATTTGAAGAGGCTGAAGAGTTACAAAAAAATCTTTATAGATTTTGTGGGGTTGGTGTTGGAGAGTATCTGAGTGATGAGATTTCTAAAACTATGATTCTTGTTAGGCTTATTAGTCTTTGTAAGGGTAAAAGTGGTGTGAGTTATGAGCTTTTAAAACGCTTTGAGTTGCTTTTAGACCATAAGATATATCCACTTATCCCATCTCAAGGTTCAGTTGGAGCAAGTGGAGATTTGGCACCTTTATCTTATGTTGCTGCAGTTATTGCAGGGGAGAGGGAAGTAAGTTATCAAGGTAAAGAGAGAAAAACTGAGGATGTTTATAAAGAACTTGGGATTGAACCTTATGTTTTTAAAGCAAAAGAAGCACTTGGTGTTATAAATGGTACTGCTACTATGAGTGCTATTGCTATTTGTTCCATAAGAGAGTTTGAAATTTTACTAAAGTCTATGGAGAGTTTTGTAGCTGGGATTTATGAGGTGCTTCAGTGTGATACAACACCACTAGAGCCTTTTGTACATGAGTCTAAACCATTTGATGGACAAAAAGAAACTGCTAAAAACATATTTGCAAAATGTGATGGTTCACTCCTTACTCATCAAGCCTTTAGCAGGTATGAAAATTTTCATCTTGAAAAAGATCAAAATATTCAAGATAGATACTCCATAAGATGTGCGCCACAGGTTTTAGGTGTGGTTCGTGATAATCTTGAAGTGGCAAAAAAATGGATAAAAACAGAGATAAATGGGGTAAATGACAATCCTCTTATAGATCATATTGGTAAAAAGATTTATACCTCTGGAAACTTTTATGGTGGTTATATTGCACATGCCATGGATACGATGAGAATTTGTGTGGGAAATATAGCAGATCTGCTTGATAAAGAGTTTGCTCTTTTGGTTGACCATAAATTTAACAAAGGTTTAGGTGAGAGCTTAAAAATCAACCAAAAATCAACACATCATGCTTTTAAGCTTATTCAGGTAACGCTAAGTTCTCTTAGTGCTGACATTTTGATGAATACAAATGCAGCTTCACTTTACTCAAGACCCACAGAGTCACTAAATCAAGATAAAGTAAGTATGGGAACAACTGCTGCTAGAAATTTTCATTCACAGATGGGTGATTTGGCAAATATGTTGAGTATAGGCTTTCTTGGTTTGGCTCAAGCTGTTGATATAAGAGGCTATGAGAAGTGTTCATCCCATCTTAAAAAATCTTATGAGATTATAAGGCAAGATGTAACAATGCTTAAAGAAGACAGAAGACTTGACCTTGATATAAAAGCTGTCAACAAAATGCTTGTTGTTGGAAAGTTTGCATGAAAAAAGTACTAATTACAGGCTCAACTGGAGCGATAGGTTCGGCATGTGCAAAGTATTTTCATGATAATGGTTATTTCGTATATCTTCATTACAGAAGTAACCAATCAAAAGCAAATGAGTTAAAAAGTGAGTTAAAAAATTCACAGATAATTGGTTTTGATATATCAAACAAAGATGAGGTTTACTTAAAACTTCAAGATTTAGAAGTTGATGTTTTGGTAAATAATGCAGGGATAACAAAAGATAAGCTTTTTTTCTGGATGGAAGATAGTGACTGGAGTGATGTTGTAGATACTTCTGTAAATGGTACATACTATGTTACAAAAGCTTTGATTAAAAACATGATAAGCAACAAAAGAGGCTCTATTATAAATGTTGCTTCTGTTTCTGGTATTGTTGGAAATGCAGGTCAGACCAACTACTCTGCTGCAAAGGGTGCAATGATAGCTTTTACAAAAGCATTAAGTGTTGAAGTTGCTAGATATAAGATAAGAGTAAATGCAGTAGCACCAGGTCTTATTGCTTCAGAAATGACACAGGATTTAGACCTAAAAGAGATAAAAAAAACCATACCCCTAAAGAGGGTTGGTAAGCCTGACGAAGTTGCAGAATGTGTGTTTTTCTTAGCTGATAAAGCCTCTTATGTTACAGGAGAGGTGTTAAATATAAGTGGTGGAATGGTAAGGTAATGTAAAATGATTTCAAATTTTTTTGGTTTAATCTTTGCTCCATTATTTGTAGTATTGTTACACTATTTTAAGTTTGAATCGGTTGTTTTAGTTTATCTGCTTATGGCATGTGGGTTTTTTATCTATTCATATATGAAAAAAGATTCATTAAAAGATATGATGTTACCAACCATATATATCGTGGCACTTAGTGTTGCTTACCATTTTTCATCATTTGAGACTGTAAAATATATACCAGTTACGCTTTCAGGTATATTTTTGTTTTTATTTATAGATGCACATTTTAATAAAAGAGAGATGGTTCTTGGATTTACAAGGAAGTTTTATCCAAAAGAGTTAAGTATTCAAGAGGTAGAATTTTTAAGAAACGGAGATGGATATTGGGTTGTTGTAATGCTTATAAATACAATGATTCATCTTTTTGTTGTGAATTTTGCAACTGATGTTGCTTGGGCGTTTTATACTTCTATTGGGTGGTATATTTTGTTTTTTCTGTCTTTGATTATTCAGATTGTTTACGGAAAGGTTTACGGTGTACGGTTGTATTCTAGGTAGTATTGGTCATTTTATATATTTTGGTTTATTGGCTGTTTTAATTATACCAGGGTATATTATATATCTAATTGCCAGATTATTTATGAAGGAGCCTAAGTATGTTTTTCAACTCGGCTCATCTTACTCTTATAAACTTTTTTTTCTTTTAACACCAAAAATAGTATTGAAAAAAGATTTAAAAAAAGAGATACCAACAAATGCTATCTTTATATCTACACATCAATCTATCTTGGATTTTCCAGCTCTAAGTACATTTATTAGAAAATATCTATTTTTTGCAAATGTAAATCTAGGAAGTTTGCCTCTTATTGCTTACATATGTAATCTTGCAGGGGTTAGCTATATTAGTGGTAAGGGGATAGACAAGATTAGCAAAATATATGATGATTTTGAGAAACATCTAAAAGATGGTAAAAATATTATTTTTTTTCCTGAGGGAACTCGGCATGTGGATTGTAAATTAAAACCATTTAAAAGGGGTGCTTTTAGACTATCTAAAAAAACTTCCAAACCTATTGTTCCTATTGTTATGGAGGGAGCTTATAAGCTTTTACCCAGAAAGGCATTTTGTTTTAGAACAACAAAAAAAACAACTATTCATGTAAAAATGTTAGATACTTTATACCCAGAAGATTTTGCAAGTGATAAAGAGATGATGGTTTATGCACAAAAAATTATGCAAGAGGAGAAAGATAAATTATGCGATATATCTTAGTATTATGTTTGAGTGTAATGTTATTTGGGGCATCTTCATACGATTTTAATGAGTATAAGTTTGTCTCGGCTGCAGCTGCAACATTTAAGCAAAGTGGAAATATATCTTTTGATAACTCTAAAACTATTATCACCTATTCTCAACCAAAATATAAACAAATTATAGATGATGGTACAGATGTAACCATCACAGGTAAATCAGGTAAAACTTATAAACTAAAGGGTAAAGCTCTTTTTTATACAAAACTTTTTATAGATGTTATGAGGAGATTGGGAGATATAAAATATCTAAAAAAATCACGAGATTTTTTACTTGTAAAAAAAGAAAATATCTACATAGTAGAGTTTAAAAATGAGATAAAAGATCAAGTTTTAAAAGCTGAAGTAGAGGCTAAAAACTCCAAAGTAAAAAGTTTTAAACTTTTTATGAAAAATGGGGATACACTCGAAATAATTAAGAGATGAAAAAACACCTAAATATACTCATATTTTTATTTTTAAGTGGTTTATTTATTGTTTTTTCACCACAAATTAAATTTTCTACAAACTTTTTAGAGCTTTTTTTCTCACAAAAAACCGTAACTTTTTTTGATGTTATGTCTAAACTTAAACTCTCAAACAATATTTTTATAGCTAAAAAAGGTTTTGATGAAAACTCTTTGGATGAGTTATATGTTTTGGCAAAAGAGTTGAAAAAACTTCCAGAGATTTCAAAAGTTACTATCTCTTTATTGCCTTCAAAGGAACTTAGGGACTATTATAAAAAAAATTATTATTTATTGGCTGATTTTAACAATACAAAACTTTCCAAAGAGATGGTGGCTCAAAGGTTGCAAAACAGTTATGAAGAGTTGGTAAACTCCTTTATTTATATGCCATTGGATACAAATGACCCACTAGGTTTGTTTAAGATAAAACTGCTTCCACATGCCAAATACTTGAGTATAAAAGATTATGGGTATGTTTTAAGAGCAACTACAAATATAGATAGTTCCTCAACAAAAAAAGATAAAGAATTGTATGATAAACTAAACCTTATACTATCTTCACACAAAGATATTATGGTTTATGCACCTTTTTTCTTTTTTGTTGAAAACTCATCACATATAAAACATGATATACAAAAGATTGTAACTATTGCTACTGTTTTGCTTTTGTTTTTGTACTTTTTTATGCTTAAAAATTATAAGTTACTTGTCCATGGTGTTATTGCAATCGGCAGTTCGGTTTTAGGTGCTGTTCTGGCATGTGGGGTTTTGTTACCGAGTATAAACATAATGGTTTTAGCATTTGGGATTAGTATCACCACTATATCCATAGACTATATGTTTCACTACTATTTTCATGGTTATTTTAGTACAAAAGGGTTTATCCGACAAAAGAGTGTTTTTTTTGGTTTTATAACAACTTTTGGTGTGTTTGTTATATTTAGCTTTATAGATATAAAACTTTTTTATCAGTTATCATTGTTCAGTGCTATCTCTCTTTTGATTGCATATATACTTTTTAGTTCTGTATTTACCTATCTTGATATACAAAAACCAATTATCAAAGAGCAAAATCAGCAAATAAAAAGTTTCAATCCACTTGTTGTTGTGTTAGTATCTTTGGTTTTATTTGGTTATAGCTATAGTCATCTTAAATTTGATAATAATCTTAAAAACCTAGATTATAAAAATGAAAAACTTTTAAAACTGTCTAAAATTTTTAATAAAAGTTTAACTAAAAATAGTTATCAAAATATAATTATCAGTGCAAAAACAAAAGAACTTCTTTTACAAAAGTATGAAAAATTACAAACACTTTATCCAGAGATACTTGGAATTGGCAAGGAAGTTTTAAGTGAGAAAAAGTGTAAAAAAAGACTAGATAAGCTACAAAAATATGATTTTGATAGATTGAAAAAGATTATAGATACAGAGGCACAAAAAATTGGGTTTAAAAATGCTTTTAAAAACTCCTACGCAAATATAAAAAAAGTTAACTGTGATATGAAACCCATAGAAGATATGGGTTTTAAAATAATAAAAGAGAAACAAAAGTATTATACATTGGTGTTGATACCAAAAAAATATAAAGTTGTCTTAGATGATAGTATGCAACCATTAAATATCTCACAAATACTTTCAAAAGATATAGATAAAGCGACAGATACCATAGTCAAATTTATGTTTATGAGTATTTGTTTTATTTTAGTAGTCCTTTTTTTACTTAGTCGCCGAGATATTTTATATCCTTTAGCTTTTGTGTTGTTTCCCATAAGTATTGTGCTGTTTTTTATATCACTTTTTGGTACAATTAACATTATGCATCTGTTTGCTCTTATCATACTTATGGCGATAAGTATTGATTATGGTGTTTATATGCACTCGAGTACAAGTTTAGTTGAGACTACAATGGCGATAAAATATGCACTTCTTAGCACTTTAGCTGGTTTTGGGGTGTTGATACTTAGCGATACAGTTGCCCTGCATTCCATAGGTTTTGTTATAACTATTGGGGTGGTAGCGATTTTTATTTTAATTTATGGAAGAAAATATGAAGATATATGATATGGATAAAAAAAAGTATCTAACGATACAAAAGTTTGATAATCCTACAAGAAAAGTTGAACAGTTGAGCGATGTGCTTTACCATTTTGAAAATGATATTTTTAAAATTATATATGATAAGTCTCAACCAGCATTAGTAAAATATATAAACTCTTTAGACCAAGATATGTTAAAACAGGATGATTTTCAGTTTTTGTACTTTACATCTGGTACAACAGGTACACCAACAGGGGTTTATAAAACTAAGCAAAACTCATTAAAACAGTCAAAAGCACTTATGAAAACTTTGGGTGATATGAAGTTTAAAAGAGTTGTTACTACTGTTCCTTTTGTTCATATTTACGGTGTTGATATTGGTGGAGTTATGCCACTTGATTTAGATTTGGATGTTTATACAAAAGAGAATTTTTTACCTGAAGAGTTAGCAGTTGAAGCTCAGGTTGAAGGCACTTTAATAGTAACAACACCTATTTTTATAAAAGCACTAAATAGAATAAAAAAAGATGTTAAGTTTACAAATAGTTTGTTTTTAACAGCAACAGCACCTGTGCCGATAGAGGATGCAAAAGAGTTTAAAGAACATTATGATTGTTCTGTTATGCAACTTTTTGCTTCAACTGAAACGGGGTTGATGGGGTATAAACAAGATGATGAGAGCATACTAAACACTTACGAAGGGGTTAGTATAGGTGAAGATGATGGGATGTTAAATATATCATCACCTCTTGTAACTCAACAAATCATAAAAGATAAAAAACTTCAAGATGTTATACAACCTTTTCAAACAGAAGATATAGTTGAGATTTTAGATGAGCATAGGTTTAAACTTATAGGTCGTAGTTCAAATTTGGCAAAAATTGCAGGAAAAAGAATATCAACCCAACAGATAGAAAATATTATAGAAATGATAGATGGCATAAAATCTGTGTTGATAAAAATAAAAATGGATGATAGAGCTTTAAAAGATGAGATTTTAAATATCTATATAGAGGGTGACATTGAGTTAAAGGGTAAGATGCTAAGAGAAATTTTAAAAGAGCATTTTGGTTCAATCAATATCCCTTTTAAACTCCATAATCATAAAAAGATTTTAAGAAATTCAATTGGCAAAAAAATAGGTTTTGAGTAATTTTAAGATATAATATGAAAAAAGTTTATGGAGTAAAGATTTTGGTAACAACAAATGATTTAAAAGAGAAAATTATAGATGGGCTTGGTCTTGAAGATATTGAGCTAGATGAGATTGAAGATGATATGGCTCTTTTTGGAGAGGATGGTTTGGGTCTTGATAGTGTTGATGCTATAGAGTTGACACTTATTTTAGAAAAAGAGTTTGGTGTAAAAGTTACAAATATGGAAGAATCCAGTTCTATTTTTGCAACACCAAATACTTTAGTCACTTATATAAATGAATACAAAGAATCAAGCAAATAGCACTTTATGCTAGATTTTCCCATACCCCATACTCCACCCATAAGATTTGTAAAGTCACTTATCTCAGCAGATGAAGAAAATGCTTCTGTTGAGATCGGATTTGATAGCATTCCAACTTTGCCTATGTTGGTTGAAGCAGTAGCACAAAGTTCGTCTGGGATTGTTAGCTCAAATTCACAAATTCAAAATGGTTTTTTAGTAACACTAAAAAATATAAAACTTTTAGAAGAATTAACCCTCAAAACATATATAGTAAAGATACATTTAGATTATAAACTAGAAAATTTTAAATCTTTTTCTTTTAGCATAGATGAGAAAGAAGTCACTGTTGCCACAGGGATGCTTTCTCTATCTATGCAGTAAAAATATGAAATTTATACTTTTTTTTATTTTTAGTTGTATTTTTAGTGCTTCTCTTTCTGGGGCTAGTATTACAAAAAAACAGAGATTTTATCATCTAATAGTCCCAGTGGTGCAAAAAGTACATAGTGATTTAATGTTAAAATATAAAACTGTTTTGCAAGACATGAAAGATTCAAAAAATAAAAAACAGATACAAGAGTTAAAAAAAATTTATAGAGTTGCAACAGATGAAGAGTTACTAATAGCATTAAAACCACATCCAAAAAGTATAGCCATAGCCCAAGCAGCAATAGAGAGTGGATGGGCGACTTCAAGGTTTTTTATACAGGCAAATAATGTTTTTGGAGTATGGAGTACAAATAAATCTCAACCAAGGATAGCAGCAAGGCAAAAAAGAGGTGGAACAAAGACAATTTGGCTTAGAAGGTTTAAAACACTTGAAGACTCAGTGCGAGATTATTACAAGATGATAGCAACAGTTAAGGTATATAAGGAGTTTAGAATTTTAAGATATAACACAAACGATATTATGAAGATGGTAAAAAAACTAGATAAATACTCAGAGCTTGATAAAAAATACACAAAAGAGTTAGCAAATATAATTAAATATAACAATCTTACAAAGTATGACAAGTAAAAAGTGATATAATAATATCAGTGGGGGTGGTGTGAGATGTTTAAAAAAGTATTAATTTTATTGTCAGTGGTTGTTTTGTTTTTATCTTTTGTGGGGTGTGGTGGACCTAGAAAGATTTTACAGGTAAAAGAGCCTATCAAAGTTCAGGTTTCTAAAAATGATGTTAGAGCTGTGATACTTAATGCAGCTAAAAGAAGGGGTTGGCAAACTAAAGAGGTAAGTTCCAAACGCATTGAAGCTACATATACAAAAGGTACGAAATATATGGCTAAGGTCAATATATTTTATGACACTAATACCTACCGTATAGAGTATTTAGATAGTAGAAATTTAAAATACGATGGTGTAAAGATACATAGAACTTATAACTCTTTGGTTGCAGGTTTGAGGAAATATATAAATGTTGGCTTTAAGCGATTGTTGAAAAATCATTCAGCACCAAAAGTGATTTATGCACAAGCGTCTAAGCCCACTTATAAAACTATAAGACGAAGATTTGGAAATGCTAGATATACTTTTAGAAAAGCTTCTGTTGAAAATCTAAACTCATATGCCCTTGTGATTGGGATTAGTAAGTATAAACAAAATCCAACTGTTCCGTATGCAGACACATCTGCTCGTGCTTTTGCCGAGTTGTTAAACATAACTTTTGGGATACCGAAAGAAAATATCATTTTGTTGTTAAACGAGGATGCTTCTTCTGGAGAGTTAAAAGCTAAGCTTGAAGTTGTAAAAGAGTTGGCAGATACAAGAGGCAACCTTTATATATATTATGCTGGTCATGGAGTGCCTAGCAAAAGTGGAGATACTTATATCTTACCTTATGATATGAGTGCTGATGCTATGTACCTTGAACCAAACCTAAAACTTAAAAATATTTATGCAAAATTTTCAAAACTAAAAGTTAAAAATGTGTTTGTTTTTATGGATAGTTGTTTTAGTGGTAAAGATGATCGTGGAAAATTACTGTATAAAGGTGTTGCACCAGTTTTAAGGTCTAAAAAAACTGTGGTAAATACTAAAAAACTTACTGTTATAACAGCTAGTAAATCCAGTGAGTTTGCAAATGAATATAGAGACAAAAAACAAAGAATGTTTACTTATTATCTCATTGATGAACTATCCAAGGGTAAAGCTAAACTTAATGAAGTTTATTTGAATGTTAAACAAAAAGTTAAACGAAGTTCACTTCAAAAAGGGGTAGGTTACAGACAAATTCCTCAAATTTATGGTAATAAAAAGGTAGAGTTGTATTGATGAAAAATATATTTTTGATTTTATTGTTTCCTATTTTGCTTTTTGGGACTCCAGATTGGTTTTTTCATCTTGATTATGATAACAAGTGTGAAGTTGTTGGTTATGGGATGGATACAGATTTGGATAAAGCCAAACAGAGTGCTATTTTGGATATTACAAACTCTATTTCTGTTAGTGTTGATTCATCTGTAGATATTTCATCTTCAGATATTGGTGGAAAAGCTAGGCAGGATTCTTCTGTAAAATTACATACAAAATCAAAAGCGATATTAAGTGGTGTAAAGTTTGTTAAAGTTCAAAAAGAGGAGGGGATTTGGTTTGTTGGAGCTAAATATGACAACTCCCCATTTGAAGAAAAATTAAAAAAGCTTTTACCTAAAAAGTTAAAAAATGAAAAACAAAATAGATATTTAAAACATACTTGGGGGTTTAAAATTTTAAATTCAAGTGTTGGAAAAAAGTTAAATTATGAGATAGTAAGAAAAGATAATTTATGGCAAATAAAATATAGAGATATTTTAGTACCCATAAATCAAAATGATTTTTATAAGTTTTTTTGTAGTTATAAAAATTCTAAAATCTCTATAAAAGCAAATAAAAAAATATATAGACAAAATGATGATATGTACTTTAAGATAAAGCATAAAAAAAAGGGTTATATCTCTATACTTTATGTTGAACATAATGGGAAAGTTGGTGTCCTTTTGTCAAATAAAAAGTCAGCCACATCTTTTGCTTATCCAGATAAAAATTCTAAAGATGTTTTTCAAGTGGTAAACCCTTACAATAAAACCATTAAAGAGCTTTATGTTGCGATATATTCACAAAAACCTATAAGTTTGTATTCGTTTGAGAATGTTAGTGCAAATCTACTAGATGAGAGTAATTATAATTTTGATAAACTTGTTAAAAGATTAGATAATGTTGATTTTTCAACAGTTGTAATCAAAATCAGAAAATAAGATAGTATAATTCCAGATTATGAATAAACTAAAAGATTACCTTGATTCTCATGATATTAGTGAGATACATCCGTCGGATATAGCAAAGATTTTAAAAACTCTTGATGATAGTGAGTTTAGTGACGCTGTAAAGCTGATTCCTAAAGATTTGTTAGGTGATGTTGCACTTGCTGTACCAGATAGACTGTTTGATGATGTTGTAGAATCTCTTAGTATTGATGAACTCTCACATGCCGTAACAGAGCTAGAGTCAGATGATCAAGTTGATTTTATGCATGAGCTTGAAGAGGTTGACGAACATATAGCTTCTGAAGTTTTTCAAACACTAGATGATGAAGATAAAGAGGAGATTATCCGTCTTCAAAAATATACAGAAGATGAAGCTGGTGCATATATGCAGCTTGAAGTTTTTACTGCATATGAAGATGAAGTTGTAGATGGTGTCATAAAAAGATTTGCAAAACTAAGAAAAGAGAACGAGATTGAAAATGTTCAAAATCTTTTTATAGTTTCTAAAGATAACAAACTAAAATATTGTGTAGGTTTGGATGATTTACTTATATTTGATTTTTCAAAAACACTTAAGGAAAATATAGAATCTAGTGATGAGAGTTTTGAGCCAAAAGTTGCAAAAGATAGAGAAGATATAAAAGATGTTGTTCATTACTTTAAAGAGTATGACTTATCTGTCATACCAGTTACCAATGAATATGGCGTACTGATTGGTCGTATCACTTCTGATGATATTTATGATATTATCAATGAACATGCAACTGAACAGATGTATAACCTAGCTGGTGTTGATGATGAAGCAGAGGAAGATGATGAGATTGTAAAAGCTGCACAAAAGAGAGCTACTTGGTTAGGGTTAAACCTTTTAACAGCTATTGGGGCATCTTTGGTTATTGGTCTGTTTTCCAATACGCTTGAGCATATGGTTGCTTTAGCTGTATTGATGCCGATTGTTGCCTCTATGGGTGGAAATGCTGGTACCCAAAGCCTGACAGTTGTTGTGAGACAATTAGCACTCGGGGACATCTCTCAAGGGGATGCGATGAGGATTATAAAAAAAGAGGTAGCAATCTCTTTGGGAAATGGTTTTTTATTTGCTCTTATTATTGGGGTTATAGCTTCTGTTTGGTTTGACAAAGGTATGCTTGGTGTGGTAATTGCATTGAGTATGGTTATTAACCTTTTTATGGCTGGTTTTTTTGGTGCAGTTATCCCTCTGTTTTTAAAAAAGTTGGATATTGACCCAGCTATTGGGAGTAGTGTGATTTTAACAACAGTAACTGATATTGTTGGATTTTTTAGTTTTTTAGGGCTGGCAACAGCTATTTTATTATAAGGATTTTGTAAAAGTTGGATTTATTAATACTATTTTTTGTGCTTTCTGTGGGTGTATCATTTTTATGCTCCATTTTGGAGTCAGTACTTTTGTCTATAAATATGTCGTATATTGCAGTTTTGGAAAAAGACAGGCCATCAGTTGGAAAACTTTTAAGGCATCATAAAGACAATATCAACAAGTCTATCGCTTCTATTTTAATTTTAAATACAATAGCAAATACTTTAGGTGCAGCTGCTGTTGGTGCGCAAGCTGCTAAACTTTTTGGTAATGATGCTGTTGTTTATGTTTCTGTTGTTTTGACATTTGCTATCTTGTTTTTATCGGAGATAATCCCTAAAACCATTGGGGCTATCTATTGGAAGCAGTTAGCTCCTATCTCTGCACATGCCATAAGATTTTTTATTTTTATCACTTATCCCATAATTTTGACTACACTTTTTGTTACAAATAGGATTTCAAAAGGGAATTATGATGCAAACTCACTTACAAAAGAAGAACTCTTAGAGAGTATGCTTCTTAGTGAAGATGAGGGTGTTATAGATGAAAAAGAATCAGATGTAATTGAAAACATATTAAACCTTGATAATGTTAAAGTTGGTGAAGTTTTAACACCAAGAAGTGTTGTTTTTGCGTTAGATGAGAGTATGAGTATAAAAGAGATTATAGAAACTAAGGAGGAGATTTTTAAGTTTTCCCGTATTCCACTATATAGAGAAACCATAGAAGATGTTGTGGGAATAGTTATGACAAAAAAGATTTTTAAACAAGCTTTAGAAGATGACAGTGTAACTGTGGGAGAGATTAAAAAAGATATATTTTCTATAAATGAAAATGTTCCAGTTTCAAAAGCACTTGACCTTTTTATAACAAAAAAAGATCATATGTTTTTGGTTATGGACAATTACGACCAAACAGAGGGGATAGTAACTTTGGAAGACTGTGTTGAGACCATTTTAGGTGTTGAGATAGTTGATGAGAGTGATACAACTGAAGATATGCGTGAACTTGCTAAGCTAAAAATGAAACAAAAAAGAAAAGAAAAGATAAATAAAGAGAGTTAAATACAGGTGAAGTTTTATGCTAAAACTTCACTCATATTTATAGTAGGACCAACCTCGTTTACTAGTTCATCCATCAAATCAGATAATTTATTTGAATGTTCTTCAGCATCTTGAAAGTTTTTCATAATCTGGTCTTTAGATTTATTTTTTGACATACAACCACCACTTAAAGCACACTCTAAGTTGTCATTTATAAGAGTATGAAATCGCTCATGATGTTTTTCAAATTTTTTAAATGTTTGGTTGTTTGCAAATAGTTTTTGTCCTGTACCGTAGTACCAAACACCAAGCTCACAATGTCTATAATCTTTTTTAAGTTCTTGCGTTACAGTTCCATTTACAACTGAAGAGTATGCGTTGGATTTAAACAGGATATGTTGAATCTTAAATGTAGATAAAAACAGTGCAAAACTGCTTTGGTTCGATCGTTGAGATGTTGATTTCATATCGGTAGTCAAAGTACTCATTGTGTCTGAAAATTTATTCATTGTATCGTTTGCGCTGTTTGCGATAGAACTCATATTTGTAGCATTTTCAGAGATGCCACTTGATTGTTGTTGAAGGTTTTGGATAGTTATGCTTATCTCACCAGTTGCCTTGCCTGTTCTCTCGGCGAGTTTTCTAACTTCATCAGCAACAACAGCAAAACCTCTACCATGTTCACCAGCTCTTGCTGCTTCTATGGCCGCATTTAGTGCAAGTAAGTTTGTTTGGTCTGCGATATCTTTGATAAGGTTTATAACAGTTGTGATGTCACTTACATTTGTATCCATCTGCTCAATAGCTTCAACAGTATCAGATACAAGTTCACTTAAACTTGAAATCTCTTCTGCAGTAGCAGCAACTGCACTATAAGTTTCTTCAGCAGAAGCTGAAGCATTTGAAGTTAGCTCTGTAACTATTGTAAAAGCTTCTTCTGTTTTGTTTATATCGCTTGTTATATGGTCTAAGTTGCCTTTCATACCACCGTTAAACTGACTAAAAGCAGTTGAGAGTTGTCCCATAACTTTGTATCTTTCATTTGCTTTCATCGAAGCTACAGCTTTTTGGATAGCGTTTGCTGTTTCTTTGTACTCCCCGTGTAAGCCCTCTGGGAACATACTTCTGTACATTTTACCTTCACTTACTGCTTGGATGGTGTAGCGAGTTTCTCTTAATATTGTTTCCATTTGATCAAGTGAGTTGTTTATATTCCATGCTATTTTTTCTAATGGAGTTTCATTTTTATGTAAAATTACACGAGAAGACAACTTACCATTTTTTACATTATTTAAGACTTCAGATATTTTATTTATTAGTTCAGTCTCATCATTTTTTTTATTGCCAAAAAAACTCATATTCTAGCTCCTTTTTGAAGATTTATAACAAACTCATCATAATCTAGTTTGTGTTTGTTTAGTAAGTCAGTTAAGATTTTAGCCGAAGCATTCACTCCACCTGTTTTCTCTGCATCAAGAAGTTGTTTATAGATAGGTGTGATAATGTCTATGGCACTTTGTGGTGGCTTTCTTCTTATGGAGGAGTAGCTTATAATACTTCCATTGCTATCTAAATCAGCAGAGATATATGCTAACACCCAGTAGTAACCGCCATCAGCAGAAAGGTTTTTTACAAAACCAAAAAATTCTTCTTTATTTTGGATTTTATCCCAAACAGTTTTAAATGCTATTTTTGGCATGTCTGGATGTCTAATAAGGTTATGGTTTGCTCCAATGAGATCAGCAGGTGGGTATCCAGCCATTTTTGCAAAAATCTCATTACAGTAAATAATCTTACCTTTTGTATCCGTTTTTGAAACGATGAAATCGTCATCCCCAAGTTTTTTTTCATTATTTGTGATATTTTTTGGTGCATCAGATTTTGATAAACTTTTTCTAGACATTGAAATACCCTCTACATTTTAGAATTTATTGCATCATTATAACCAAATTTATATTATCTTAATAGTCTTTTAAAGATAAAAGTTATGATATAATTGTTTATTAAATTTAACATGAAAGTATTTAGCGATGAAATATATCTTATTGTTTATAGCATTTTGTTTTGTAGTTGATGCTGGAGAGCTACGGGATTTGGTTACTAGGTACAATCAAGAGACACAGCTTCATGAAGATACAAAAAAAGAAGCGGCTGGGCATGTAATTGTTTTTACAAGAGAAGATTTAGACAGGATGCAGGCCTATACTTTAAATGATATTTTAAATACTATAAGAATGTTTAATCTAGTAGCATCAAGAAATGGTGGGACATCATTTGTGTTTTCTGGTGCAAAATCAAATTCATTATCTCCTATTAGAATTTTTATAAACAATCATGAATTAAACAGTGCTACATTTGGAAGTCCTCTTATCCAATATGGTGCTATGAACCTGTATTTTGTAGATTACATAGAAGTTTATCAGGCAGGTAACAGTATAACTTTTGGGAATGAATCTGGAAGCGTTGTTGTAAGACTTTATACAAAAAAACCAAGACTTGAAAATGCAACATATAGCGAGTTGACATTTGACTCTAAAGGTTCAGAACAATTAAATGTTTTTACAGCAAAATCAATAGATGATAGATATTCATATCTTTTAAATATGAATGTAAACAATAGAAACATGGATTCAACAAGGTTAAATGGTTATACACTCTCAAAAGATTATACTATAGGACATCTTTTTTTTCAGTTTAATAAAAAAGATGATTATAGTATAGATATAGAAGCAACAAAAGGTAAAAAAGACACTTTTGTTAGTTTGTCGCTTACCCCATCAAAATCTGATATGGATGGTGAAAATGCCTATATACACATAGATAAGCATTTTGCCAGTGATATACTTTTAAAAGCTTCTGCTTCGATAGAAAATACTTGGATGGATTATCTTGATGGAAAAAAACTACGCCTTTCGGATGGCACAAATGCTAAAAAAATAGATGCACACATGCAGACAACAACTCTAAGTCTTATTTTGGAAAAAAAATTTACAATACAAAAAAATGAGCTAACTTTAGCAACTAAATTTAAGCAGAGAAAAGGAAAATTATATAATTTTACAGCAGATAATATTCAAAAAGATATGATAAAGGGACCAACTGAATTTAATGCCTATTCTTTGTATGGAGAAGATTTATATAGTTTTAATGATAGCAATATGTTGGTTCTTGGTTTAAAATATAACTATATGACATACAATAACTCAAAAAACCCAAATGACAGTTTTTTGTATAGGCTTGGATATATATCGCATTATAAATCTTTTACCAATAAAATATTTATATTTAACAGGGTTAATCAACCAACAATGGGGCAACAGAGTTTTTCTCCTGTTAAAATTAAGTCAAATTCAAATTTAAAACCAATAAATATTAACATTATTTCTGCTGATTCAGCATACTCTCTCAATCAAGATACAAGCATAGATACAGCTGTCGCTTGTGCTAAAGCTACAGATGTAATAGGTGTTGATCCTGTAGCAAAAAAATATATAAATACAGACAAAACAATATATTTTCAAAGAGTCTATGTTAGGATAAAACATAATTTTAATCTTTACAATAAAATTATGGTAGGTTTTTATAAAGTTTTTAGAGATAAATCATTTTCACCAGATAACGGTGCTTTAATACAGCTTTTTAATCAAGTTGGTAGGTTTAAGATATATAACGAGCTTGTTTATCGTGGAAGTTATACCAACGAAGTTCATAAGAGTTTGGATGCAGGATATGATTACTCTCTTGCTATTAGTTATCCAATTTCAAAGAAATCTACTTTAAAAGTCAAGGGTGAAAATATTTTTGATAGTGCTAGTGAAATTTATATATATGACGCTCCTGCTGGAGATGGGATTTATGAATCTGCTAGACAACAAAGAGCAATGCTTTCTTGGGAGTATGAATTTTAATGAAGAGTTTTATACTATTGATTATAGCCATATCATTATTTGCAAGTAATATATCTACAAAAGATAAAATTATAATGATGATTATGGATAACATATATACATCCGAGCAAAAAGTCATCTATTTTGATGATAAGAAGATGGCAGAGGTTTTTTCTAAAAAATATGAGATTGCCAGTAGTTGTGAAAATAGTAATTTTATTATATTAAGTAAAAAAACAGAATTACCAAATAAATGTAAAGAGAAAAATATATTTGTTTTAAGATATGATTTGTTATATGATATACCACAAGGTTTTGGTGCATTTTTCTTCAAAAAAGGAAGAGCAAATATAATTTTATTAAAAAATAAACTAAAAAAGCATGGTATTGAAACTTCAAAGGAACTAGAACCTTATTTGGAAGATAGAGTATGGTAGTTAGGCAATCAATCAAAAAAGAAATTTTTCTTGTTTTTTTTCTTGTTTTTCTTGGTGCCTTTTTTGTTTATGTTTATAAGTCTGCCATGTTAAGTCAAAAGGAAATTTTTCAACATATTCAAAAAAATAAAATTAATGAATATTCACAGATTTTTGATAATTTCACAAAGTGTCTTGCAAATTCACATGCCATAGCAACGAAAAAGGAACTTTTTAATTTTTTGAAAAATAAAAAAGAAAGACAAAAGCATGAGAAGATTTTGTCTCTACTTAATACAGATGAAGTGAAATATATTTATATACTTCAAAAAGATGATAAAGGTAGATTTAGATTTTTATTGGATGCTTCAAAAGAGGACAAAGCACACTTTTATCAAAAATTTGATGTTAGTAATAAAAAGTATATAGAGTTGTATAAAACAAAACATCCTCAAATTATTGATCAGACAAATATAAAAAATTTATATTTGACATATCTCTATCCTATTATTGTCAATAACAATATAATTGCCATAGCCAGTGTAGATATCAGTACAAAATTTAAATCAGATATAGCTGAGAGTATGGACTCTTTTAAAATACTTTTTAGATATTTAATTTTTCTTATATTTTTAGTTATTGCAATTATGAGTATATATATTTTTTATTACTATTTGAGTAGAAAAAAACTTTTTACAGATCCATTAACCAAAGTTTTTAATAGAAATTATATGCAAGAGATAAAATCATCATTAAATTTAAATAATTATGCCATCGCTATGGTTGATTTAGATAGATTTAAAACTGTAAACGATACTTATGGTCATAAGGCTGGTGACTATGTATTGGCACAATGTGCAAAGATTATTAAAGATTCATTAAGAGACAATGATATTCTTATCCGTTTTGGTGGGGAGGAATTTTTGATTCTTCTGTATGTTAGAGGTAATACTAAAAGTGCAATATCAATATCAAAAAGGGTTAAAGAAAATATAGCAAAATTTAAGTTTGTTTTTGAAACCCAAGAGATACTTATGAGTGCTTCTATAGGATTAAATATCCACCCATCAGAATCAAAACATTTAGATGAAGCTATAAAAATTGCCGATAAAAAACTCTATATAGCAAAACAAAATGGTAGAAATCAGGTTGTGTCATCACTGTCTGAGAGATCACAAATATTGGAAAATAACCAGATTAAAGATATAGATTTTGTTAAAAGAGCTATAGATGAAAATCGTGTAGTTTGTTACTTTCAACCAATATATGATGTAAAAACAAACACTATTATTAAATACGAAGCACTTGTTCGGATTATAGATATAGATGGAACAGTTATCTCTCCTTTTTTCTTTTTGCCATATATCCAATATACAAATATACATTTTAAACTTACAAAAAGGATTTTCAATATATGTTTTGAAGCTGTAAAAACAATACAAAACTATATAAGTATAAATATTAATTATTCTGATTTAATTAATGAGGATATAGAAAAATTTATAGTGAACAATCTTAAAGATAATCATAAGTTAGCTTCAAGAATAACTTTTGAAATTTTAGAAACTGATGAGATAACAAATATAGAACTTTTTATTCAAAAAATAGATATATTGCACTCTATGGGATGTAGCATATCTATAGATGATTTTGGAAGTGGATATTCAAATTTTAAAACTGTTTTAGATATGGAAGCTGACTATTTAAAGATAGACGGAACATTAGTTAAAAACATAGATAAAGATGAGAAAAGTTATAGAGTTGTAAAAAATATTATACAATTTGCTAAAGATTCAAGTATGAAAACTATTGCAGAGTTTGTCCACTCTAAGGAAGTTTATGACAAACTCTTAGAGTTGGATGTTGATTATGTTCAGGGGTTTTATATATCTGAACCAAAGCCAATTACATCCCTGGCACTCTAGGAATGCGACCTAGCTTTGAGTTTTTGCAGTACCAACCCCAACCTTTTTTAAGCCAGTGACCAACAATAGGCATAGGTATCATTTTTCCACCCTT
Source organism: Sulfurimonas sp. (assembly GCA_027064045.1). Classification (GTDB taxonomy): domain Bacteria; phylum Campylobacterota; class Campylobacteria; order Campylobacterales; family Sulfurimonadaceae; genus Sulfurimonas. The sequence goes on from JAMOQK010000012.1 coordinate 29,721, forward strand.
ATTATCTCTATAAACAAAAGCAGCACCATCACCACTGTCCATAACACATAAGATGTTTATATGTTCTTCATAACCTTTTCTTTCATCATTTCCTTTTACCATTCTATCTATGTTAAAAGCAACATTTCTAGCCATAACCTCTGCAATATGCCCTTGTTTTGCTTTCCAGTCAGGTCCTTGCATAGCAGCAGAGTCACCTATGGCAAATACTTTATAAACACCATCTTCTGCTTCTCTTGATTCATCAAAATCGTGTTTGATTTCACAATAGTCATTGATGCGAATAAGTCCAGCTTCATTAAGTGGTAAATCACTGTTAGCAAATACATCATGCCCATTTCCAGCAGGGATAAACATAGTAAAGTCAGATTCTAGTTTTGTATCATCTTCAAACACAATTCCATCTTTTTCAAACCTTTTCATCTTTTTACCAAAATGTTTGTTTATATTTAATCTATCAAAAAATATATCCATCATTTTTAGGGCTTTTTTACCCATTCTTGCCCCTGGTTCAGCCATAGGTGCAAAAAAAGTAAGTTCAAAATTGTCTCTGATGCCGAGTTTTTTTAATTGGTTATGAACATTGAAAAGAACTTCAAAAGCAGGTCCACCCCTTACATTTGACGGGTCTTTAGGATTTCCACCAAATCCCATGGCAATTTTACCACTGCCTTTTGCTATGAGTTCATCAATTTTTGCTTTAATTTTCATAGAATCTTCAGGTTTTCCACAAATAGATAAAAAGTGTTCACTTCCCTCATGTTTCATCTTGCCATTACCCATAGCAACAATGAGAAATTCATACTCATAAGTTTCTTTTTTACAATAAACTTTATTCTCTTTTGATTTTATAGACTCAACTTCATCTATGATAAGCTCAAACCCATGTGCTTTTTGTAAATCTTTAAGTGGTACACACATATCTTCAAATTTACTTTCACCCGTAGGTATCCAAATGGATGTAGGATAGATATAAAAATAATCACGATTAGAAATGAGTGTCACTTCAAAATTTTCTTTTCTTAAAAATATAGCAGCTTCAACACCAGCAAATCCACCACCTAAAATAAGCACTTTTTTCATAATAACACCTTAATATAAGTAAAATTTATAAGAAATATTAGCTTAGTTGATGTTAAAACTAGATTAAACTTATGAGTTTCTTCGTCATTTTAATTTTTCTAACTGATCAACCGTTTTTGCTACAATAAGATCTGAAGTTACATTAAGCGAAGTTCTACACATGTCTAGCAATCTATCTACTGCTACTATGAGAGCTATGTACTCGACTGGTAGTCCTAGTTGATTTAAGATTACAACCATCATAACAAGTGAAGCACTTGGTAAGGCTGCTACTCCAACACTAAGTGCTACAACTGTGATACCTAAAAATAGTTGCTCACCAAATCCAAGAGGTACACCTGCTAAGTTTGCTATGTATAAAACTGCAACACTAAGATATGCAGCAGTTCCATCCATCGATACAGTAGCACCTAAAGGCAGAACAAAAGAGGCTGTTTTTTTACTAACTCCTCCCATCTCCTCTGAAACCCTCATAGAAACTGGTAAAGTCGCTGCAGACGAAGCTGTTGAAAATGCCATTATGGGAGCTTCTCTTATATCTGAAAGGTAGGTATATGGATCTATTTTGCCAAAAAAAGCAAGTATGGCTGGAAGTGTGATAATACCATGAACCACAATAACTCCAATAACGACTAACATATATTTCCATAAACCTAAAACAACATCTATACCCTGCTGGGCTATCACATAGGAGATGAGGCTAAAAACACCAATAGGTGTCATGAGTATAACCCATTCAGCCATTTTCAACATTGCTTCACTGACTGCTGTAAAAAAAGTTACCATTACCTCTTGTTGATTTTTCTTTAGATGAAGAGAAGCTATACCAAAAAGGATAGCAAATAGTATGATTTGCATCATAGAACCATTGTTTAGAGAGTTAAAGATATTTGTCGGGATAAAACTTAAAATCATTTTTTGTAGAGAAAATGGGGCGATAGTAGCTGCCTTTGCATACTCAAGACCATTGCTGCTTACACTTTCACCAATGTTAAATATATTCATAGCTAAGATGGCTAAAAGTACTGCCAGAGCAGTTGTTAAAAGGTATAAGCCAATAGTTTTTAAACCTATGTTTTTTAGATGTTGTAGAGAACCAAGCCCTAAAATGGCTATAAAAATACTAGAAAATACTAGGGGGATAACAAGCATCTTTAAAAAAGCTATGAAAGCACTACCGATGATTTTTTGCTTCAATGCAAGTTCTGGGAATAAAATACCAAATAAAGCACCAAATGTGATGCCGACAATGACTAAAGTGTTTGTTGTTGCATATTTTTTTATTTTTTTAATCAAATTTAATCCTAGTGTTGTAACCTTAAGTGAAATTGTATCCTCTTTATAGATAAAACATAATGATTTCTACTCCTGTTTACAAAAAAATTATATCATTAGTTATATACAGAAAAAAAGGACAATTAATGGCAGAAAATTTTGAAGAAGCATCATTAGAGTATCACAGATCACAAAGTGAGTTTGATACAAACGGAAAAACGGGGACACTGCTTACAAAACCGTGTAATACAGAAAAAGAGTTGTCAATGGCTTATAGTCCAGGTGTGGCTTACCCATGTTTAGAGATTGAAAAAGATGAAGAAAAAGCGTATGAATATACAAACAAAGGCAACCTTGTTGCAGTTGTTAGTGATGGTACTGCAGTTTTAGGTCTTGGTGATATTGGTCATCTTGCTGGAAAACCAGTTATGGAGGGTAAAGGTGTTTTGTTTAAATCATTTGCTAATGTTGATGCGATTGATATTGAATTAAATACAAAAGATACTGAAGAGATTATCAAAATTGTAGCTGCAATGGCTGATAGTTTTGGTGGTGTAAATCTTGAAGATATTTCAGCTCCAAGATGTTTTGAAATTGAAGATCGTTTAAAAGAGATTTGTAATGTTCCAGTTTTTCATGACGATCAACATGGTACAGCAGTTATCACAACAGCAGGTCTTATCAATGTTATCGAGATGAGTGGTAAAAAAGCTGAGGATCTTAAAGTTGTAGTTATTGGTGCTGGTGCATCAGGAATTGCATGTGCTTCAATGTATAAAAAACTTGGTGTAAAAAATATCACTATGCTTGATTCTAAAGGTGTTATCCATAGTGGTAGAGATGACCTTAACAAATACAAGCAACTTTTTGCATTTGAAACACCAGATAGAACTTTAGAAGATGCTGTTAATGGTGCAGATATGGTTCTTGGACTTTCTCAACCAGATTTAATTACTGCTGAGATGGTAAAAACTATGTCAGATACAAGCCCAATCATCTTTGCATGTGCAAATCCAAATCCAGAGATTAAACCACCTTTAGCAAAAGAAGCTAGACCAGATTTAATCATAGGTACTGGTAGAAGTGATTATGCAAACCAAGTAAATAATGTTCTTGGTTTTCCTCAAATCTTTAGAGGTGCATTGGATGTAAGAGCTACAAAAATCACTGAAAATATGAAAATGGCTGCAAGTAAAGCACTTGCATCACTTGCAAAAGAGGAAGTTCCATCTCATGTAAAAGCAGCTCATGGTAGAGATACAATGGAGTTTGGACCTGAGTATATCATCCCTTCACCATTTGATAGAAGAGTGCTTGTTTATGTGGCTTCTGCAGTTGCACAGGCAGCTATTGAAGATGGTGTAGCTCGTATTAAAGACTTTGATATGGATGCTTACAAAACTAAACTAGAAAGATTAGCTGACCATTTAGATGGTAAAATCTAAGTTTTTTTAGATTTTCTTGGTCTCTTGATAAAATTTCTTGAGACCGAGTTTAGCTCTATTATCAAGTTTGTAAGATATGTATGTTAGATAGTTTAATATATCTTTAGACTTTATATCTGTTTTTTTAGAAGCTTGTTTTAAAATGTATTGTGGGATTTTCACTTTTTGTTTTAAAAACTCTTTTTTGATTTTTTCATATCTTTTTTTATCTTTATGGTAACAAAGTAAGGCAAAAACAAACGGTAAGTTGTGTTTAGTGTTCCACTCTTTTGCCAAATCTATAAAAACATCATTTTTAAGATAATATTTAAGAGCCTTATCTCCAATAATAACTTCCCCTCTAACATCTAAAACACGAGCCAAAACATTTGAAGTTGCTGATTCTTTATCTTTTGTATTGTTGGCATGTGGGATGACCAAAACACTTAAAACCTCTTTTTTTGCAATGATGCCCAAATCTACATAGGCATGGTTTTTTGCGTTTATGCTTGAGATAAATGCTGCATCAACTTTATGTGATGAGAATTTTTTGTTTATATTAGCAGGTACACCCTTATAGTAGTTCATACTCATACTTTGCTGAGTGCTTGAAGTAAAGCGTTTCATAAAAACATGAAAGGGTAAAAGATTGAGATATTCTATTTTTCCAAAAACCATAGTGAAATTATACACTCCTTTGCTTATCTTAGATATAATCGCTTTAATTATTTTGGGAGAGAGTTTTGATACGAGTAGAATTTTTAGGTCCAATACAAAAAGATCCATTAGAATTAGATATAACAAATCTAAATCAGTTAGCTAAAATACTGCAAGAGGATAAAGAGTTAAGCCAATGGTTACAAAACTCTGCAGTTGCAGTTAATGATACACTTGTTAGCTCACTTGATGTTGAGTTAGAAGATGGTGATAAAGTGTCACTTTTACCACCTGTTTGTGGAGGTTGAGATGTCTTTGGAGCTTTATGATGGTGGACTTGATGTTCCAACTATCTTAAAAAAATGGTATGAGAGTGAAGTTCAAAGTAATTATGGTGCTTTTATCCCTTTTGTGGGGACTATTAGAGATGAAGATGGCATAACTGGGCTTAGTTTTGATATATATGAACCAATTTTAGAGAGTTGGTTTGAGGCGTGGCAAGAGAAAGCTAAAGCTAAAGGTGCAATGATAAAGATGGCTCATTCAAGAGGTGATGTAATGCTTCATCAGTCTTCATATATCTCAGCTGTTTTCTCACCAAAAAGGAGAGTTGCATTGGAGTTTATAGATGAATTTGTGGAAGATTTTAAAGCTTCTGCACCTATTTGGAAATATGATTTAAAAGATGGCAAAAGAATTTATGCAAAAGATCGCTCAACTGCTATAGATGGCAGTGGTATTTTAGGAGAGAAATTATGAGTTTTTTATCGTACGAAACAAGTCAAAATATGTTAGACCTTCTTCAAGTAAATTCTACTAGAAGTGAAAATGTTGCACTTAGCTGTTCACTTTCAAGAGTGTTGGCAAAAGATGTAGTAGCTCAGTTTAATGACCCTCAGTTTGCAACTGCTTCTATGGATGGTTATGCTGTTAAATTTGAAGATCTTGATGGTGAAAATATAACTATCTTAGGTGATAATCCTGCTGGAAGTGATGAACAGAGAGTTATAAACAATGGTGAGTGTATAAAAACCTTTACAGGTTCAAAGATGCCAGAGGGTAGTGACACTTTAATTCAGATAGAAAATGTAACAGTTGAAGACGATAAAATAATTATTAATGAAAAAGTACCGTTTGGCTCATCTGTTCGCCCCATAGGTGAAGGGTATAAATCTGGTGATGTTTTGATTAAAAAAGGGACAAAAATAGGTTTTGCCGAGATTGGTGTAATGGCTGGACTAAATCAAGTTATGGTAAGTGTAGCACTTCGCCCAAGAGTAGCTATCATAGCAACAGGGAGCGAGATACTTGATTTGGGTGTAAACTCTAGCAATCCTGCACAAATCAGAAGTTCAAATAACTATACATTAGCAGCCCTTTTTGAGAGTGCTGGTGCAGAAGTTATTCAGCTTGGAACGGTTGGAGATGATAGAGATAGCATTATGCAAACTTTTGAGAATGCTCTTTCTTGTGCTGATATTGTAGTTAGTACAGGTGGTGTGAGTGTTGGGGATTATGATTTTGTAAAAGATATAGTTCCACGACTTGGTGCTGAGGTTGTTTACAAAGGTGTAGCAATAAAACCAGGCAGACATATCATGGTAGCTCAAAAAGAATCAAAATTTGTTTTGGCACTACCTGGTTTTGCCTACTCATCAACTGTAACTTCTATACTTTTTGGACTTCCTCTTGTGGCAAGAATGTTAGGAAAAGACAAAGCATATAAAACAGTAGGTGCAAAACTGAGTGAAGATTTTAAAAAGAGAAGTAGGTTTACAGAGTTTACTGCTTGTAATGTGGTTGTAGAAGATGGTGAATATTTTGTAAACTTTGAAGGTAAAAAAGTTGGAAGCAGTGCAATCTTAACAAACATGTTAGATGATAGTGCATTGATGGTAACAGGCGAAGATGACGGAGACTTACCAAAAGGTACATTTGTTAGTGTGATTTTGTTAGATAGTTTTTAAAACAGGGTTGCCTGAAGTGCTTTTAGTTTGTAACTTCTCCTATGAAGTTTACAATATCCGTACTTCTTGATTAACTCCACATGCCTAGCAGTGCCATAACCTTTATGTTTTTCAAACTCATATTGTGGGTATTTTTTAGCTTCTTTGATTATATCTCTATCGTGTGTAACTTTTGCTAGTATGGAAGCAGCACTTACTTCTGCTACTTTTCCATCAGCTTTTATCATTGTCTGCAAACCTTTAACACCAAAAGTGGTGTTTCCATCAAAAAGGTAACTATTGGCCTCTAAATTTTGCATGATCTCTCTAAGCCCACATGCCAAACATTTAGAAATCCCATCATCATCTATTTGTTTTGGGGAGAATTTAGCTATATGGTAGCTAGAGTTTTTGATAATTTTTTCAAAAAGTAGCTCCCGTTTTCTAGGAGTTAGTTTTTTAGAGTCATTTAATCCATCAACCATAGAGTGTAAAATGCACCCAGCCATAACTAAATCTCCAGCTATTGGACCACGACCCGCTTCATCAATGCCGCATAATATCATCTAATCCCCCAATGCCCAAATATCAAAAGGTATCATTTGTACTCTTGATAGTGGATGTGATATGGTTGATTCTTTGTTCATAGTTATTGCTATGACGATTTTGATTTGATGTGTGAATATAAACTCCTCTATTGCTTCTATCTTTTTAAACAACATCCTTTCATCTGCGAAAGGTTTGCACAAAATTACCTTGTTGGCATGTGGGATATAAAAATCTATCCCATCATCATAAAAACATGTTGTATTTGATTTTAATAATTCTAAATATACCATATTTTCAAACAATCTAGTAAAATGTTTATCTATGCTGAGTGCAGATTTTAGTGAAGTGTCACAAAGGTAGAGTTTTTTAGTAGCTTTTTTATGTTCAAATTTTTCTAAATTATGAATATAGTTTTTTTTAACTAAGTTTTCATAAGATTTATATAGTTTGTCTTTTGATATTTTTCTGCTGTTTTTTAGTCTCTCATATATAGTGTAAGCAGAAACTTTTTGACTCATCATCTTTGCACAAAATTTAAGTATATCAAACTCCATATCATCAAGAGTGTATTTTAATGTTTTTTGTATGTAAAGGTTTCTGCTGTCTGAATGTAGTTTATGCATGTGGGCAAATCCACCAAGTTGGAAAAAATGGTTGAGTGCAGAGGAGTCGTACTTGTGTTCATAAGCTAAAAACTCTTCATAATCAAGTGGATAGACTCTAATGGTATCTAAAAAATCTATATTGTAAGGTTTTTGAGATGATATGATAAGTTGAGATACATTTGCAAACTTAAATCTTTCATCATAATTATCAAGCACAAGTATATCTATTTTATTATCTAGGCAAAATTTTGGCATGTGGATATTGAATCTATCTATATCTATCCTTACATCGCTACAATCAACATAAAGGTAACTGCTTTTTTTCTTTGATAAAAGATGATTTTTGATAAGTTTTGTTTTTCCACTTTGAGCTATACCATTTATCTGATAACTTTTTTCATCAATATAAATTTTTCTATCTACATATTTATCCATATATAAATCTATTTTATAAAATTCTTCTAGTAAAATTTGCATAGTGTAATTTTAGCACTTCCTTATTAAAAGGAAATAAATTTATATAAAAATTGACTTTTAACCCCTAAAAGCTTGAATATTAGAGTTAGTTTGGGTACAATTTCGCTCCCTTAAATAGTTGGGCTAGGATCCAACGAGTTCTTTAGAAGGAAAATTATGGAAAAAATTCGTTTAAAATTGAAAGCTTATGATCATCGTGTACTTGATAGATCTGTAGCATCAATCGTTGAGGCTGTAAAGCGTACAGGTGCCCAAATTCGTGGTCCAATCCCTTTACCAACAAAAATTCGTAAATATACAGTTTTAAAATCTGTTCATGTTAACAAAAAAGCTCGTGAGCAATTTGAGATTCGTATGCACGCAAGAATGATTGACATTGTGTCTGCAACACCAGAAACTGTTGATTCATTAATGAAACTAGATTTAGCGCCGGAAGTGGATGTAGAAGTTCGCTCTATGGACAAATAGGAGTAGTCGTGGAATATATTGTTGAAAAAATCGGTATGAGCCGTACTATCACAGTACCAAGTAAACCAGTTACTCTTTTAAGAGTTCTTGATGCTAAAGTGTGTGAAGTGAATGAAGGTAGCGCTATTGTAGCTTACAACAGTGGCAAAAAAATGAATAAAGCAATTGAAGGTCAACAGAAGAAATATTCTCTTTCTGCTGAGTTTAACCGTTTTGTTACTTTAGAAGTATCAAATACTGAAGCTGGTGATTTAGATTTAGCACCTTTAGCAGAAGCTAAAGTTTTAAAATCTACTTTTACTACTAAAGGTCGCGGTTTTTCTGGTGGTATGAAAAGATGGAATTTCAGTGGTGGTCCTGCATCTCACGGTCATAGATTTGGTCGTAGAACAGGTTCTATCGGTAATGCTGAGTGGCCAGGTCGTGTAATGAAGGGTAAAAAAATGCCTGGACAATACGGAAATACACAAAATAGTGTTAAAAATGAGATCGTTTCTTACGATGCTGAAAATAAAATTATTGCAGTTTTAGGTTCAGTAAGTGGTGCTAACGGTACTTTAGGTCGTGTAAAGGTAGCTTCGTAATGAGCGCAATTATTTTAAATGAAAAAATGGAAAAAGCGTCTGAGGCGGCATTACCAGAGAGTTTTTCAGGAATCAACCCTCATAACCTTTACCTATATGTAAAATCTGTTCAAGCTGCTCAAAGAGCAAATACAGCAATTACTAAAGGTAGAAGTGATGTAAGAGGTGGTGGTAAGAAACCATGGGCTCAAAAAGGTGGCGGTCGCGCTCGTGCTGGGTCTCGTCGTTCTCCTATATTCGTAGGTGGTGGTAAGGCTTTTGGTTCTCAAAACAACCGTAACTACGATTTAAAAGTAAATAAAAAGCAAAAAAAACTTGCTTTAAACTTTGCTTTAAATGAGCATGCACAAAATGGTTCTCTGTTTATTGTAGATAGCATCTCTGTTGAGTCTGGTAAAACTAAAGACGCTGCAGCAATGTTTAAAGCATTAAACCAAAGAGATACTCTTTTTGTTAAATCTTTATTAGATGAAAAAACATTCCTAGCATTTGAAAATCTTCACCAAACTTATGTTGTTGAAGCAAATGAATTAAATGCGTATTTAGCTGCTAACTATCGTTCAATCGTGATAGAAAAAGCTGTATGGGAAACTCTAACAGGTGAGGCTAAGTAATGGCAGATATTACAGATATTAAATCTATATTATATACAGAGAAGACTCTTGGTATGCAAGAAGATGGTGTGATTGTTGTTCAAACATCACCTCGTATGAGCAAAACAGGTCTTAAAGAGGTGTTTCGTGAGTATTTTGGAATCATTCCAACAAAAATTAACTCACTTAACCAAAGCGGAAAAACAAAAACATTCCGTGGTGTGAAAGGTAAACAAAATGACTTCAAAAAGTTTTATGTTACTTTACCTGAAGGCGCACAAATAGAAAGTTTGGCGGTATAACATGGCAATAAAAACTTATAGACCAATAACTCCGTCTCGTCGTTTTTACACTAATGTTGATAGTTCTGACATTACTGCAAAAGCTAGTGTTCGTTCACTGTTAGTAAAACTTCCAACAACTGCTGGTAGAAATAACAATGGTCGTATCACATCTCGTCATAAACAAGCTGGTGCTAAAAAACTTTACCGTATCATAGATTTTAAAAGAAATAAATTTGGTATAGAAGGTACTGTAGCAGCGATTGAATATGATCCATACAGAAACTGTCGTATCGCATTGATTAATTATGCTGACGGTGAAAAAAGATATATACTTCAACCAAAAGGTTTAAGTGTTGGAGATGTTATCTCTTCTGCTGAAGCTGGTTTAGATGTTAAACCTGGTAATGCTATGAAACTTAAAAATATACCTGTTGGTACACTAATTCACAATGTTGAGCTTAAAACTGGTAAAGGTGGACAAATGGTTCGCTCTGCTGGAACATCTGCTCAGATTATGGGTCGTGATGGTAAATATGTTTCGCTTCGTATGCCTTCATCAGAAATGCGTTTAGTGCTTGGTGAGTGTTTAGCTACTATTGGTAGTGTTGGAAATGAAGAGTTTGCTAACATTGTTATAGCAAAAGCTGGTCGTCAAAGACACTTAGGTATTCGTCCTCAAACTCGTGGTTCTGCAATGAATCCTATTGATCACCCACATGGTGGTGGTGAAGGTAAAACGAATTCAGGTCGTCATCCAGTTACTCCTTGGGGTAAACCAACTAAGGGTGCGAAAACTCGTCGTAAAAAAGCAAGTGATAAACTTATTATTACTCGCCGTAAACCAAATGCAAAAAGGGTAGGCTAATGGCTCGTTCAGTTAAAAAAGGTCCATTCGTAGATGCTCATTTAATCAAAAAAGTTGAAGCAGCGAAAGCTAGTGGAGACAAAAAACCTATTAAAACTTGGTCAAGAAGATCTATGGTTCTTCCTGATATGGTTGGTTTAACATTAAATGTTCATAATGGTCGCCAATTTGTTCCTGTATATATTACAGAGAATCATATTGGTTATAAACTTGGTGAATTTGCACCAACTCGTACATTTAAGGGCCATAAAGGCTCTGTTCAGAAGAAAGGGTAATCATGGCTAGAGCATTATTAAAATTTATCCGTGTTTCACCTATCAAATCTCGTCTTATTGCAAGAGAAGTTCAAGGTATGAATGCAGAAGAAGCATTAGCAGCTTTAGAATTCACTCCAAATAAGGCAGCTAAAATTATCTCTAAAGTTATTGCATCAGCAGTAGCTAACAGTGGTAATGAAGCTGAAGATTGTGTTATTACATCATGTCGTGTTGACAATGGTCCAGTACTTAAAAGATTCCGTCCACGCGCTCGTGGTATGGCTTCAGGTATCCGTAAACCAACAGCACATATCTTAGTAGAAGTAGAGGGTAAATAGAATGGGTCAAAAAGTTAATCCTATTGGTCTTCGTCTTGGTATAAATCGTAACTGGGAAAGCAGATGGTTTCCTAACTTTAAAACTGCTCCGGCAGCTTTAGGTGAAGATCACAAGATAAGAACATTTTTAAAGAAAGAACTTTACTATGCTGGTGTTGCAAACATCATTATAGAAAGAACAGTTAAAAGACTTCGTGTAACTATCGTTGCAGCTCGTCCTGGTATCATTATTGGTAAAAAAGGTGCGGACATTGAAAAACTTAAAACTGCTGTTCAAAAGTTAGTTGGTAAACCAATAAGCATAAACATCAAAGAAGAGAAAAAAGCTCAAACTTCAGCACAACTTGTTGCTGAAAATGTAGCTACTCAACTTGAGCGTCGTGTTGCATTTAGAAGAGCTATGAAAAAAGTTATGCAAGGTGCGCAAAGAAGTGGTGCTAAAGGTATTAAGGTTGCAGTTGCTGGTCGTCTTGGTGGTGCTGAAATGGCTCGTACTGAGTGGTACTTAGAGGGAAGAGTTCCTCTTCATACACTTCGTGCTAAAATCGACTATGGTTTCGCTGAAGCTCATACTACATACGGTATTATCGGTGTAAAAGTATGGATCTTCAAAGGGGAAGTACTTACTAAAGGTGTTCCTGTAGAAGCTAAAGAAGAGAAGAGAGAGCGTCGTCCAAAACGAACTCCTCGTCGTGAAAATAGTGAAAAGGCTGAATAATTATGTTGATGCCAAAAAGAACAAAATATCGTAAAGTTATGAAAGGGCGTAACCGTGGTTATGCTCGTAGTGGCTATAAATTAGCTTTTGGTGACATCGCATTTAAAGCGGTTGAAGCAGGTCGTATTAACTCTCGTCAGATTGAAGCGGCTCGTATCTCTGCAACTCGTCACATTAAAAGAAATGGTAAGATTTGGATTCGTGTTTTCCCTGCTAAACCATTAACTGCTAAACCTCTTGAAACTCGTATGGGTAAAGGTAAAGGTGCAGTTGATCAGTGGGTTATGAACATTAAACCAGGTCGTATCATATTTGAGATGGCTGGTGTACCAGAAGATATTGCTCGTGAAGCATTAACTCTTGCTATGCACAAGTTACCATTTAAAACAAAAATAATCACTGCGGAGATGAACAATGAAATATTCTGATTTAGCAGATAAAACAGCAGCAGAGCTTCAAGCAATGCTAAAAGAGAAAAAGACTGAACTTTTTACTTTAAAAATTAAACAAAAGATGATGCAACTTCAAAACACGAGTGAACTTCGTGTTGCTAAAAAAGATGTTGCAAAAATCAATACTGCACTTACTGCAGTAGCAAAGTAGGGGCAAGTAGATGGCAAATAAGCGTGAAATTCAAGGTAATGTGATTAAAATTGCAGGTGATAAAACAGTAACTTTACTAGTTGAACGCCGTGTAATGCATCCTCGTTATCATAAAGTTGTAAAGCGTTTCAAAAAGTACTTAGTACATGATGAACGCAATGAGGTAAAAGTTGGTGATGAGATTGTTGCAATTGAGTGTCGCCCACTTTCTAAGACTAAATCTTTTAGACTTAAATCAGTTGTAAAAGGAGCGTAGTATGATCCAAGGTTTTACTCGTTTAAATGTAGCTGATAATACAGGTGCTAAAGAGATTATGTGTATTAAGGTACTTGGTGGTTCTAAGCGTCGTTATGCTTCAATAGGTGATGTTATCGTTGCTTCTGTGAAAAAAGCGACACCAACTGCTAAAGTTAAAAAAGGTAAAGTTGTAAAAGCTGTAGTTGTAAGAACTCATAAAGAAGTTCAAAGAGAAAATGGTTCTTTAATCCGTTTCGATGACAATGCAGCAGTTATACTTGATGACAAGAGAGAGCCTATTGGTACTCGTATCTTCGGACCTGTTGGTCGTGAAGTTCGTTATGCTGGATTTATGAAAATCGTATCTCTTGCACCGGAGGTTGTTTAATGGCAAAGTTTAATTTCAAAAAAGGTGATATTGTAGAGATTATCGCTGGTGATGACAAAGGTACTAAGGCTACTGTTTTATCGGTTATGCCTAAGAAAAACAAAGTTATCGTAGAGGGTTGTAAGATTGCTAAAAAAGCTATCAAACCAACTGAAGACAATACTAAAGGCGGACATGTTAATAAAGAGATGCCTATAGATGTTTCAAATGTTCGTAAAGTGGAGGCATAGTAGATGGCTCGTTTAAAAGAAAAATATTTAGCTTTAAAACCTGAATTACAAAAAGACTTAGAGATTAAAAACCCTATGCAGATTCCTGCATTGGATAAAGTTGTAATCTCTGTTGGTGCTGGTTTTGCAATGAAAGATAACAAACTTATTAAAAATATTGAAGATACTATCACTACTATTGCAGGTCAAAAAGCAAGTACAGTTATAGCTAAAAAATCAGTTGCTGGTTTTAAAGTTCGTGAAGGTATGCCAGTTGGTGTTCGTGTTACACTTCGTGGTGAAAACATGTATAACTTTGTTGATCGTTTAGTATCTATCGCACTTCCTCGTGTGAAAGATTTCCGTGGAGTTCCAAGAAATGGTTTTGATGGTCGTGGTAACTATAACTTCGGTCTTCAAGAGCAACTTATCTTCCCAGAGATTAGCTATGATTCAATTATGCAAATCCATGGTATGAATATCACAGTTGTAACAACTGCTGAGTCTGATAAGGCAGCGTTTACTCTTTTAGAGAAACTTGGTATGCCTTTCACTAAAGGGAGTAACTAATGGCTAAAAAGTCTATGATAGCTAAAGCGGCAAGAGAACCTAAGTTCAAAGTTCGTGGTTATACAAGATGTCAAATTTGTGGTCGTCCACACTCAGTTCTAAGAGATTTCGGAATCTGCCGTGTATGTTTTAGAAAAATGGCAAATGAGGGATTAATCCCAGGTGTTAGAAAGTCTTCTTGGTAAGTCCAAGAAGATACTGCTAATAATTAGTAGTTGGATTTTTCCAACTGCACATTTAAGGAATAAATAAATGGCAATTAATGATTTAGTATCAGATGCGTTAACTCGTGTTCGTAATGCTGGTATGAGAAGATTACCAGTTACAACTTTAGTTCACTCTAAGAGTGTTGAAGCTGTAGCAAATATCTTAGTTGATAAAGGTTACTTAGAGTCTGCTAATGTAATCGAAGATGGCGTTAAAAAAACTATTAAAGTTGTACTTAAGTATGATGAAAATGGTAAAACTGTAATCAATGAGATGAAAAGAGTTTCTAAACCTGGTAGAAGAGTTTACAAAGGTAAAGAAGATATTAAGCGTTTCAAAAATGGTTATGGAACTATTATTGTAAGTACATCACATGGCGTACTACCAAATGACAAAGCTTATGAGCTTGGTATTGGTGGTGAAGTTATGTGTACGGTTTGGTAGGAGAGTAGCATGTCAAGAATTGGAAAATTACCAGTAGATTTTGGTGCTGATATTAAAGTTAGCTCAAATGGAGATGTTATATCGTTTGCCAAAGGCAAAAATAGTGTTGATTTAGATACAAAAGGAAATGTTGATTTCACAATAGAGGGAAATATTTTAACTTTTAAAAATAAATCAGAAGCTAAAGAGCATAGAGCTTTTTGGGGAACATATAGAGCATTGGCTCAAAATATCGTTGTTGGTTTAACTACTGGCTATGAGAAAAAACTTGAAATCAATGGTGTTGGTTATAGAGCTGCTGTTAAAGGTCGTGTTTTAAATCTTCAACTTGGTCATTCTCACGATATTAATTATGATTTACCAGAAGGTATGGAAGCCGTAGTTGAAAAGAATGTAATTACTCTTAAAAGCCATGACAAGCAAAAGCTTGGTCAAGTTGCTGCTGAGATTAGATCATTCCGTCCACCAGAGCCTTATAAAGGTAAAGGTGTTAAATACATGGAAGAGCATATCGTGCGTAAAGCCGGTAAAACTGCTAAGAAGTAAGGGAGGGTATTAAAAAATGAATGCAAAAGTATTAAAAAGTAAAATAGCTAACCGTTTAAAGCGTAAGCGTCGTATTCGTGCAAAAATATCTGGTTGTGCTTCACTTCCTCGTGTTTCTGTATTTAGATCAAATCGTTACCTAAGTGTACAAGCGATAGATGATACAACATCTTCAACTATCTGCGCACTACATTCAAAAGGTACTGGTCATAAGGCTAACAAAGAGGGTGCAGCTGCACTTGGTGAAGCATTTGCTGCTACACTAAAAGAAGCTAACATATCTGAAGTTGTATTTGATCGTAATGGTTACCAATATCATGGTGTTATAGCTGCATTTGGTGACGCACTTCGTGCAAACGAAATTAAGTTTTAGGGGACGAGATGGAAATCAATAGAGATGATTTTGAAGAATCAATAGTAAATATTGGTCGTGTAACTAAAGTTGTAAAAGGTGGTCGTAGATTTCGTTTTACTGCACTTGTAGTTGTTGGTAACAAAAATGGTACTATCGGGTATGGCGTTGGTAAAGCTAAAGAAGTTCCTGATGCAATTCGTAAAGCAGTTGATAATGCTTTTAAAAACTTAACTACTGTTAAGATTAAAGGTTCAACAATTGCACACGATATTGAGCATAAATATAATGCTTCTCGTGTTTTACTTAAACCTGCATCTGAAGGTACAGGTGTTATTGCTGGTGGAGCTGCTCGTCCAGTTCTTGAACTTGCAGGTATTCAAGATATACTTACAAAATCAATCGGTTCTAACAACCCTAACACTCTAGTGCGCGCAACTGTTGAAGCACTTGGTAGACTTAAAGGATAATTGATGGGTATTGAAAATTTAACACCTGCTGAGGGTTCTACTTCTAACCGTAAAAGAGTTGGTCGTGGACAAGGTTCTGGTACTGGTAAGACTGCTGCTCGTGGTCAAAAAGGTCAGAAATCTCGTTCAGGTTATAAAAGAAAAAGAAACTTTGAGGGTGGTCAACAACCACTTGCAAAACGATTACCGAAAATCGGTTTTACTTCAAAATTTGTAAAACCTTATGTAATCAATGTTGAAAAAATTAAAGCTGTTGCAGAACTTGAAGAGATTACTATGGATTCTATCCGTGGTGTTCATAAGATAGCTGCATCAGTTAGCAAAGTTAAATTAGTAGGAGCATCTGCAAAAGATTTAGCTTCGAAAATTAAAGACGAAAATATTACCACAACAGGTAAATAGTTATGAATAAAAATCTAGTTAATAAGATACTTATTACTATCGGGTTTTTATTTCTTTATCGCCTACTGGCATATGTGCCAGTGCCAGGCGTTGATACTTCTGTTATAGCATCATTTTTTGATGGACATGACTCAGATGCTTTAGGGCTTATGAATATGTTTAGTGGAAATGCTATAAAAAGACTCTCAATCATATCTCTTGGTATTATGCCTTACATCACTGCTTCGATTATTGCTGAACTTTTAGCTGCTACATTTCCTACTCTTGGTCAAATGAAAAAAGAACGCGATGGTATGGTTAAATATATGCAGATTATCCGTTATGCAACTATTGCTATCACTCTTATTCAAGCTATTGGTGTAAGTGTTGGACTTCAAAGTTTAACGGGACCAAGTGGACAAAGTGCAATTTTAGCTGATCATAATACATTTATACTTCTTTCTGCTATCTCAATGCTCGCAGGAACAATGCTTTTAATGTGGATTGGTGAGCAGATTACTCAAAGTGGTATTGGTAATGGTATTTCTTTAATCATTTTTGCTGGTATAGTTTCGGCTATCCCAACAGCGATTGGTAAAACTGTAACAATGGTAAATACTGGAGCTATGAGTTTCTTAACTGTAATTGCTATTTTAGTATTAGTTTTTGTTACTATTGCTGTGATTATTTATGTTGAACTTGGTGAGCGTCGTGTTCCTATTACATATGCTAAAAAGACTATGATGCAAAATCAAAACAAAAGAGTTATGAACTATATCCCTATCAAACTAAATTTAGCTGGTGTTATTCCAGTTATCTTTGCTAGTGCGATTTTGATGTTTCCTATGACTGTCTTGTCAAGTAGTACAAACCCTATTATTCAATCTATTGCCGATTTTTTAAATCCAAATAGTTACTTTTTTAACTTCTTAACTTTTGTGTTTGTTATTTTCTTTGCATTCTTTTATGCGTCTATAACATTTAATGCAAAAGATATAGCAGATAACTTAAAGAGACAGGGTGGATTTATTCCTGGTATTAGAACTGGTAATGCAACAAAAGAGTTTTTAAATGAAACTGCTTCAAGGCTTACTTTTACAGGTGCTTTGTATCTTGGATTGGTGGCTACGCTTCCGTTTATGATTATTAAGGGGATGGGTGTTCCTTTCTTCTTCGGTGGTACAGCTGTTTTAATTGTGGTTCAGGTTGCCCTAGATACTATGAGAAAAATTGAGGCTCAGGTTTACATGAGTAAATATGAGACACTAAGTGCTGTTGGTTTATAGATAATGGCTATTTCGCTAAGAAAACCTCAAGAAATCGAAAAGCTTCGTGCTGCCAACAAGATTGTTGGTGGTGCTTTAAAATTACTTCATGATAACACACATGTGGGAATCTCTTTAAAAGAACTTGATGCAATGGCTGAAGATTATATTTTAAGTCATGGTGCAACACCCTCTTTTAAAGGTCTTTATGGCTTTCCTAATGCTGTTTGTACTTCCCTTAATCAAGTTATTATTCATGGTATTCCAACTGACTATAAACTACAAGAGGGTGATGTGGTTGGTTACGATATAGGAACAAAATTAGATGGTTGGTTTGGTGATGCTGCTGTAACTGTACCTGTTGGTAATATTACTAAAGATGATGAATCTTTAATAGCATGTGCAAAAGATACTTTGTACTATGCCATAGATAATATTAAACAAGGTATGAGATTTAAAGAGCTTTCGTATCTAATGGAGAAATTTATTTTAAATCGTGGTTATGTACCACTGAGAAACTTTTGTGGTCATGGTATAGGTAAAAAACCTCACGAAGAACCGGAAATTCCAAACTATTTAGAGGGCAATAACCCAAAAGCTGGTCCAAAGATTAAAAATGGAATGGTTTTTTGTCTTGAGCCTATGATTTGTCAAAAAGATTCAAAACCTATTATTTTAGAAAATAATTGGGATGTTGTCAGTGCCGATGGTTTACGCGGTTCACACTATGAGCATACTGTTGCAATTATCAACGGTAAAGCTGAAATATTATCTCTTGCTTAAGAGAAACTAAAAGGACTTAAATATGGCTAAAGCAGATGTTATTGAAGTTGATGGCAAGATTATTGAGGCTTTGCCTAATGCAACTTTTCGTGTTGAATTAGAAAACGGACATATTATTTTATGTCATATCGCAGGTAAAATGCGTATGCACTATATAAAAATACTTCCAGGTGATCGTGTTAAACTTGAGTTAACACCTTATTCTCTTGATAAAGGTCGTATCACTTACAGATACAAATAAAAATGGTTTTGGGTGTTTATGTTGTTTTATTAAAAGAGATCAACACACCCTCTATCATCTCATCTATATCCCCATCTAAAATTGCTGATACATTTGAATAAGCTTCATTACTTCTTGTGTCTTTTACCTGTTGATATGGTTGCATAACATAGCTTCTTATTTGATGTCCCCAGCCTATTTCACTTTTTGCAATTCCCGCTTCTTTTGCTTTTTGTTCTTCAAGTTCTAGTTCATAAAGACGAGATTTTAACATTTTCATAGCAGTTGCTTTGTTTTTGTGTTGGCTTCTGTCATTTTGGCATTGAACCACTACACCAGTTTTTATATGTGTTAATCTTATGGCAGATTCTGTTTTGTTTACATGTTGTCCACCTGCACCACTTGCTCGATATGTATCTACCCTTATATCTTTATCTTCTATAACTATGTTTATATTGTCATCAACCTCAGGTGATACCATGACTGATGAAAATGATGTATGCCTTTTTGCATTGGAATCAAAAGGGCTTATGCGAACAAGTCTATGTATCCCGTTTTCAACTTTTAGATAGCCATAGGCATTTTCACCTTTAATTATGATTGAAACATCTTTTATACCAGCTTCATCACCTGCTTGATAGTCAAGTATCTCAACGCTAAAACCTCGTCTTTGCGCCCACATTTTATACATACGAAGTAACATCTCTGCCCAGTCTTGACTCTCTGTTCCACCAGCTCCAGGATGAATAGACAGTATGGCATTATTTGCATCACTTTGCCCACTTAGTAGAACTTCTATCTCCATATTTCTTATTTGATTTTCAAGCGTTGGTGCTTCATCAAAACAACTTTGGATAGATTCTTCATCGTTTTCTTCTTTTGCCATCTCATAAAGTTCTGCTGCATCATTAACACTGTCGTTTGCAAGATTAAATTTATCTAATTTTCTTTGGAGTTGTGTTTTCTCTTTTTGAATTTTCGCAGCATAGTCTGCATCGTTCCAAAATTCTGGATTATTTTCGAGGGTTTCTATCTCTGCTAATCTAGCTTCTATTTTTTTAGGCTCTATCACCCCAGCTATATTTTGCATTTTAATTTTTATATTTTTTAAAAGTTCTGTGTATTCATAGTTGTCCATATTTATATCCATTATTGTATAATGTTAATTATATAATAACGGGACTTAAAATGAAGATTATTTCAAATCCATTAGAACTAAAAGAGTATTTAAAAGATATAGATAAATCTGTGGGCTTTGTTCCAACTATGGGTGCTTTACATGAAGGTCATCTCTCTTTAATCAAAAAAGCACGAAAAGAAAATGAGTTGGTTGTTGTCTCTATTTTTGTAAATCCAACACAATTTTTGAAGGGTGAGGACTTGGATAAATATCCAAGAAAAGATGAGGCAGATAAAAAGATTTGTTTACTTGCTGGTGTTGATGTGTTGTTCTTTCCACATAAAAAGGATATTTACGGAGATGATGAGGCTAAAATAGAAGCTCCAAATGTAAGAGGATATGTTTTAGAAGGGGCTACAAGAGTAGGGCATTTTAGTGGTGTATTGACTGTTGTTATGAAACTTTTAAATATCGTAAGTCCAACTCGTGCATATTTTGGTAAAAAAGATGCACAGCAGTTAAATCTTATAGGTCTAATGGTTAAACAATTTTTTATGAGTGTGGAGATAGTAGCTGTTGATACGCTCAGGGAGAGTGATGGTTTGGCAATGAGCAGTAGAAATATCTATCTCTCAAGTGAGCAAAGGGTAGAAGCTCTCAAAATTTCTTTATCTCTTCAAAAAGCGTTTGGTATGGTAAATCAAAATATTTTAGATGTATCTAAAATAAAAGAGCAGATGAGAACAGTGCTTGAGCCACTTGAAGTTTCTTATGTTGAAGTGTTAAATAGAGATTTCGCACCCATTGAATCTATAGAACTTAAAAATAGCATAATCTTAGTTGAGGCAAAGGTTGGTGATACAAGGTTACTTGATAATATCTGGCTTTAGATAGCCCTCTTCAATCATAATTTCAACAGCTTTTTTAAACACAGGTACTGCAGTTTGAGCTGCAAACTGACTGCTTTTTGGCTCTCTTACAACTACACCCATAGTATAGCTGTGCTTTTTATCTTCTACAAAACCTAAGAAACTAGTGTTATACTTTTCTATATATTGCCCTTTGGCAACCATATGTGCAGTTCCTGTTTTACCACCAATATATAAACCGTCAATTCTTGTTTTTCTACCTGTTCCCTCTCTAACTGTTTTAAGAAGAACTTTTTTAACTCTTGCTGCTGTTGAACTTTTTATAACTTGAATTTGCTCTTGATTTTCTATGGGGATTTTTCTGTTAAATTCATCTATGAAACTATCTACAATTTTTGGATATACAATTTTTCCATTGTTACTAAAAGCACTGTATGCACGGAGAAGTTGCATAAGATTTACTCTCATACCATATCCGTAGGCACTTGTAGCTTTGTATATCTCATTTTCAAGTCTTGTAGCAGATGGGATAGAACCTTTTTTTTCATAGATAAGATCTCTTGTTGATTTTTTTGAAAAACCAAAATCTTTTAAACCGTTGTAAAATTCACTTCCTGATAATTTTTGGGCAAGTTGGGCTATACCTATATTTGATGAATGAACTATAATATTTTCTGCACTTAGCCAGTCATATTTATGTTCATCTGTTATAACTTTTCTTCCTATTTTAAAGCGACCGTTATGAGTATTTACCAAATCATAAGGGTTTATAAGACCTTTATCTAAAAGCAGTGAAAAGGTGATGGTTTTCATAACGCTTCCTGGTTCATAGCTGTATTCTATCATCGAACTGTTAAGAGATGGGTAGTCACTTCTTTTTATATCTTTTGGTAAAAATCTGTTTGAACTTGCCATACCTAAAACTTTGCCATCTTTTGAATTTATAATAGCTATCATAACCTCTTTAGCTTCAAATTTTTCTTTCATCTCTGAACACATTTTTTCTAATCTGATTTGTAGAGATACAGGTATGGTTAACTTAATATCCAATCCATCTACTTTTGTTTTACTAAAGCTGTCTTTATTTAAAATTATATATCCGTTTACATCTCTAAATCCTCTGCTTAATCCATCTACACGGGCAGACAACTCTTTATCAAATCTTTTTTCTAAACCTTTTACCCCTTTGATGTATGTATATCCATTTTCCTCAACTTTGTGTGGGTAGCCTATAATTGGTGTTAGAAGTTTACCGTATGGGTAAACTCTACTCTCTCCACTTTCTAAGATATTTAAACCATGTATAGATTTTAAGCCTGTTTTTGAGTTTTTTCTTTCTATGAAAACTTTATATCTTCTTAGTTGGTAGGCCAGTGTTTTAAGGTATTGAGCCTCTTTTTCGGGGATGTTATAACTTAAAACTACAACCCCTTTTTTCTTTAGCTTTTTTTTAATTTTATCCACTTTTATACCAGAATAGATACTAAAAAGTTGTACGAAAAGGTCTTTTTTTAGTGGGTCTATGTAGAGTGTATTTACCATAGCTTTGTATAGTTTTTTTGCAGTTGCTATATGAAAACCATCTGCAGAGATGATACTCCCTCGTTGAGCTTTTGAACTCTCTTTGGCATATAAAGATGGTAGATGTCTAGGTTTTAAAACTGTGATAAGCATAACACTTAAAAAGATAATAAACCCCAACGAAATCAAGGAGTAAAGAAGAAATATTTTTTTGCTTTTGTTTTGATTTATCATTAAAGGGGGATTTAGAGTTGAGTTCTACCTATCTCTTTATAAGCATTTAATGCTTTGTTTCTTATCTCAAGCATCAGTTTCATACTTGTTTCAGCTTTTGAGATAGCTAATGCTGCTTGATGGAGGTCTTTAACTTGACCTGTAGCCATATCGCCTATCGCCTTTTCACTGTCAACTTGAAGTTCATTTACTTCATTTAGTGCTGATTTTAATTGTGTAGCGAAATCCTTAGAATCAGATACACTTTCGACCTTGTCTTTTTGTTTTAGCAGGTCTGCAGTTGATGTGCTTGAAAGCCCATTGATAATATTATTCATAATCAACTACTCCTTTTTTATTGTAATAAAGAGATAGAACTGTTTGCCATCTCTTTTGCACTTTGAAATGCCGCAACATTTGCTTGGTAAGAGCGAGTTGCTTCAACTAAATCGGCCATTTCCACCACAGGATTAATGTTTGGGTATGCAACATAACCATTTGCATCTGCATCTGGATGGTTTGGTTCGTACTTCATATTTGGTTTGCTGTCATCTCTTACTATTTTATCTACCAAAACACTCATTATAGCAGGATTTACCTTTTTACCAAAATCTCCCTCATCTAAAGGGTCTTCATATCCCATCCCCTTAGTCATACCATTTAGGGCTTTATTAAACTTTTCATTAAAATCTATCGCTTTGAAAACAACCTCTTTTCGTCTGTATGGTCCACCCTCTTCAGTGCGAGTTGTTTGTGCATTTGCTATGTTGCTTGAAATGGTGTTGACTCTGACTCTTTGTGCTGAGAGTCCGTAACCACTTATGTCAAAACTGTTTAAAAAATTACTCATTATTTTAACCTTAGTTTAGTTTTTGTGAAGCATCTATCACGCTTCTAAAAATCATTGTATCTTTTTTATTTGCTTGTATGAGAGCATTAAACATAACTGAGTTTTTGCTCATCTCCGTTGTTTCCACATCTATATCAACACTGTTTCCATCATTTCTGGCCATATGTCCATCTCTAAAATATACTGTTGGTTGAAAGTTGCTTTTTTCCTGTTGCATTGGCATGTGGGCTGAAGATGTTTGAGCTAAAGGTAGTTGTTTGGAATTATCTTTCATAATCTCTGCTTCTTTTTGAGCCAAAGCATCTTCAAATCTTATATCTCTGGGTCTATAGTAAGGGGTATCAGCATTTGCTATATTTGAAGCTATCATATCTTGACGCATAGCACGATAGTCAAGTGCATCTTTGATTAGGTCATGTGTACGAGAGATTTGGATAGACATTTTTTAGCCCCTTTTATCTATATTTAAATTGTAGTAAGCAAAAATAGTTCCAAAGTTATTTCATCTTGTTTCTGTCGTCCTCGATGGGAATGTATATATGTATTTCTTTATAATATTGTGAATTTAAGCATTGTTTAAAGCAAAAAGGTTCATAATAGTCCCTAGGGTTACTAGTGTAACTCGTTATTCAAATTAAGGAGTCTCTTATGAAAAGAGCTGGTTTTACAATGATCGAATTGATCTTCGTTATCGTTATTTTAGGTATTTTAGCCGCTGTGGCTATTCCAAAACTTGCGGCTACTCGTACTGATGCGCAAGTATCAAAAATTTCTACGGAAGCTGCGACACTTGTAAATGAACTTGGCACATTTTATACTGCGCAAGGTACATTTAAAGGTAAAGATTCTGCAGATATTACAAATATTGATTTAAAAACATCTGATAGTGATCTTCAAGATGGTAATACACTTGTTATTGGTGATGATAACAATAATACATGTTTGACTGTTACATTCAATAAAGTAGAGGATGGTAATGTTACTGTTTCTACTGATGCAAATCCTATAGGTGCTGTATGTAAAGCTGTAAAAGATGCAACGGCTAATCTTCAAAAAACATATAACTTCGGTGGTTCTAATGTAGCTTATTAGTAAGTTGTATTTGTTAGTTTTCAAGTTTAGGCTTGGGGACTGACACTTTTAAATTATAAATAAGCTTTTTTCTAATAGATGGTTTTTTTATGATTTAAGGTGGAATTGTATGAAGAATGCGTTTACAATGATTGAGCTTATTTTTGTTATTGTTATTTTAGGTATTTTGGCGAGTGTGGCTATTCCGAAACTTTCTGCCACTAGGGGTGATGCTGTAATTTCTAAGTTAGCTCAAAACATAGCGACTGGTGCAGCTGAGATTTCGACATATGCTATGTCTAAATCTGAGGTGGATAGTAATTTTACTGTTATGTCAAATGCGATGGCAAGTATGGAAAATTCTGGTGATGCAGTTTTGAGTGATAATAAGGCAGAGATAAAAGTTGGTTCTGTTTCTGATTGTATTGTTGTTCTTGTTGATGTAAATACAACAACGGGTGTAGATACTCTAAAAATGGTTTTTAATGATGCTGGTGGTGATACTAAATGTTTGGCAATTCAAGGTGCTATCGATGAAAATAAATATCCAATGAAATTAAGGGGAACAAGTGTTAAATACTAAAAAAACAGCTTTTACCATGTTAGAATTAGTATTTGTTATAGTTGTGCTTGGTATTTTAGCGTCGGTTGCCATTCCTCATTTTACAGCAACAAGACTTGATGCTCAGATAACAAAAGGTCGTTCTGACATATCTTCTATCCGTTCTGCTATAGTTAGTGAGAGACAATCAAGACTTATTAAGGGTGATTCTTCTTGGATATCTGCTTTGAGTGGTGCAACGACAAAGTTTTTTGATGGTAATGATTCTGACCATATATTGTTAATGTATGGTGTTGCTCCTGGAACATCTTCTGGACATTGGAGTGGAACAGATCCAGATTATACTTATAAATTAGGTGAGGATAATTGTGGATTTAATTACGATAATTCAACAGGAAAGTTTGATTTAAATTCGTCTCAACCAGCTATCTGTGATAAGCTTGTAAACTAATTGGAGGTACGGTTTTAACCGTACTTGTTATATCGTAAAATATACGGCTAAAGTCGTATCTCCATAAAAATAAAAGATTGTTTATTTGAATTATTATAAAATTTCTCTGATATCATCACCTCTTGAGCCTCTTACCTACTGCTCATCAAAGACTATAAACCCACATGCCAAAGTCAGTATTAAACTTCAAAACAGGATTTTAGATGGTGTTATTTTATCCACATGCCAACAACCAGAGTTTAAAACAAATGAGATTTTAGAAGTTAGTGAGTTTTATTATTCTAAGCAACAGATAAAATTATCTCAGTTTATCTCTAGTTATTATATATGTTCTTTAGGGGATGCTTTTGGTTTGATGGTTCCTTTTAGTTCAACTATGGCCACGACTGAAGTCGTAGCTCCAAAATCTAGTATAACACTCTCACAAAATCAACAACAGGCACTGGACTTTCTAAAACAACATAAAACTTCCCTTCTTTTTGGTGATACTGGAAGTGGAAAAACAGAAGTTTATATGAAATACTTTGAGGAGATGTTAAAAGTTGGAAAGAGGGCGATTTTTTTGATGCCTGAAATCTCTTTAACACCACAAATGGATAAACGACTTCAACAACATTTTGGCTCAAGTGTTGTTATGTGGCATTCGAAACTAACACCAAAACAGAAGAAACAAAATTTAGAAGCTATATACGGTGGTGAAGCAAAAATCATAGCTGGACCTCGTTCAGCACTGTTTTTACCCATAAAAGATTTGGGATTGATAGTGGTAGATGAGGAGCATGATGATAGTTATAAGTCTAACAAACGACCAAGGTATAATGCTAGAGATATAGCGATATATATGGGAAAAATTTATGATATACCTGTGGTTTTAGGTAGTGCTACACCATCGTTGAGTAGTTATATGAAATTTCCATATAGCAGATTAAAAGGGGGATATTTTAGTTCCCATAAAGAGTTTATATATGAAAAAAGTTCAGAGAGTTTAACTCCTATGGTTTTAGATGCTCTAAGAGATACTCTTAAAGCAAAAGAACAAGCGATAGTTTTTCTTCCAACTCGTGCAAATTTTAAGTATCTTATTTGTGGGGATTGTGGACATACTTATGAATGCGTATTTTGTTCTATTGGGATGAGCATACATCAAAAGTCACATGCCTTAAAATGTCATTATTGTAATTATACTCAAGCCATTCCTCAGGTATGTTCGGCATGTGGGAGTGGTAACCTTACAAGTAGCAGACTTGGTACTGCTGAGGCCGTTAAAGATATATCGAGTGAGCTACCAGATGGTATGGTCGAGCAGTTTGATCGAGATGTTATCACTACACAAGCTAAATTGAAAAAAGCATTAAAAAGATTTAATGACAAACAAACAGATATTTTAGTGGGTACTCAGATGTTAAGTAAGGGGCATGATTACCACGGTGTAACTTTGGCAGTTGTTTTAGGGATGGACAATATGTTAAATATGAGTGATTATCGAGCTAGAGAAAAAGCTCTCTCATCTCTCATTCAAGTAGCAGGTAGAAGTGGAAGAAAAAAAGGTGCTAAAGTTTTAGTACAAAGTTTTAATGAGGAGTTTTTTAGTGCTTTTGTGGATGATTATGAATCTTTTTTACAAGAGGAGAAGATTTATAGAGAGGGATTGTACCCACCATATAAAAAGCTCTGTCGTGTTTTATTTGCTCATAAAAATGGTGCAAAAGCAAGGGATGAGATGCAAAAAATGCATGATAAACTCTTCCACATGCCAAACATAGAGATAGTTGGATATGGCAAGTGTGCTATTGAAAGGGTAGCAAACAAGTTTAGATTTGAGATACTTATCCGTTCAGATAAAAGCACCGATATTATAAAAGCTATAAAGTTTTGTAAAGTTGATTTAGCAGAGATTGATATGGATCCTATTGAGTTTGGGTAGTAAGAAGGTATTTTTTAGTAGGTTTCATCTAAAACTTCTTAGCTTCTTTATGGTGAGGTACTTACTTTTGTTGAGCAAGACTTATTGAAAAAGTAGCAAACTTTTTTGGTTTTTGGTGCTTTTTTGTATTTAGTGTTATTTAATAGAGTACGCTCTATGCTTTTGTTGTATTGCTCACGAAGTTTTTTAAATGCTTTCATCTCTTTGGCACGAAGTTTTTTAGTGGTTACTTGGACAACTTTTAGTGGATTTATAGCTCGTCCATGTTTTCTAAGTTCAAAGTGCAGATGTGGTCCGGTTGAGCGACCAGTTGTGCCAACATAGGCTATGGTTTGACCTTTCTTTACCCTTTTGCCTCTATGAATACCTCGGCGAAAAGATTTTAGGTGAGCATATCTTGTTTCATATCCATCTGCATGTCTTATTTTTATAAGATTTCCATATGTTCCCATTCTAGCTGCATAGATGATGCGTCCACTTCCTGCTGCTACTACTGGTGTACCTCTTCTTGCAGCATAATCCACACCTAGGTGAGCTTTCCATTTGTGGAGTATTGGGTGCCATCTTCTTTTTGTAAAGTATGATGAAATTCTAGCTCCCCTTACTGGACGAGCAAGTAAAAATCCCTCAACTTCATGTCCTTTTTGATCATAATATCTCTCATCTTTATTTAGGTAGATAAAGTGTTTTTTGCCTCTCATCTCTATCATGGCAGTTTTTAAGATTGGCATAGAAAAAGGCTCACCTAGACGATATTTTTGATCGTATATCATCACCAGAGTATCACCTTTTCTTAAATCAATTTTAAAGTTAAGTGAGTGTTTAAAGTTTGCTACAAAAATTTGAGCTAGTTTTTTTGAGCCAGTTTCTTTAATGATGTCTAGGTATGGAGATCTGTTTATTTTTAAGGTGAAGGCTTGGGTTTTTGTTGTGCTTATGATAGGGATAGCTTCAAAATGGTATGAGCCATTGTTTTTATATATATGGATTTGTAACTCATCATTTAGAGGGAGCAAAATCTGTTTTATCTCATCATTGTTATCTTTTAAAATCTGGTAATGAACACCAGCTCTCATCTCCTCAGTAAGTCGTTGGTCGTCTTTGTCAAGATTGTAATAAAGACCTTTAATAGGTAGTTTTTCTTTTTGTAAAAAATCTAGGTAAGTTGTGCCATTGTCCCATCTAAATCTTTCAACATGCGCAGAAAAAAGAGTAGTGGTAAATAAAAAAAGTATAAAAAATCGTATCAAGTTATGTGCCTGTTGTAAAATATGGCGAAATTTTAGCTAAAATTGGCTTAGTTAAGATATAATCGCGTTATATTATTTAAAAAAAAAGAGTTTGTATGAGATATATATTTTTGTTGTTAGTTTTGGTTTTTGAACTGTTTGGTGGGATTATAAAAACTCCTGTTGTAAGTGTTAATAGTGATGAAAGTTTAGCGAGTATTAAAATATCTAAAATAGATGTTGGTGTGAGTGGATTTATAGTTCATGAAGTTGGTAAAAATCATAGTTGTATCTTAAAAAATGCTGTGGTTAAAAGCTTTGATAAAGACAAACACATAGCTGTTTTGGCTTTGAGTGAGTATGATTCACTCAGACAAAATGCTCTTCCGATTGGTCAATGGCATGTTGAAGTTGGAGATACTGCAGTACTTGCTTTTGGGTACAGCAGGGGTCTTATTATAGCTCCAAATGATGAGATTTACTACCGTATTGAACGAGCTACAAAACAGATACAGTGGGTACATCCAGATATTTTTGCAACAATTTTGTCTTTTAATGGGCATCCAACACCACTTAGAAAAGACTTTACCGAGTTTACTAAGGCGACTTCTGTTGGATTGATTTTTTTATTTTTAGAAGGAAAAGTTTATATGGTTGATTCTAAAAGTTTTGTGATTTTAAATATAACAGATGCTCCTCTAAAGCAAAAAAGTGTAAAACTCCCTTTTTATACAAGAGTTGAGAAGATTGATGCTGCTTGGTGGGGTGATGGAAGTGATGAGATGACAAGTTATGAATCTTACTATTTTGAGTTGCTAAAAGAGGCAAATCCAAACAATAAACAACTACAAAGCGAGATAGAAAAGTTTGATAAAAAGGCTCAAAAATGATAGATACTAAACATCTACAGCATTTTAAAACTATTGTTGGTGAGGAAAATATTTATAGTGATAAAGCCCATCTTATAGCTTATTCATATGATGCAACACGGGAGCGTTTTGAACCTGATGCAGTTGTATTTCCTCGAGATGAAACTGATATAAGTGAGATTTTAAAGTATTGTAATGAACATAAAATTGTTATAGTTCCAAGGGGTGCTGGAAGTGGTTTTACTGGTGGAGCATTGCCTAGTAGTGGGGGGATTGTTCTTGCTATGGAGCGACATATGAATAAAATCCTAGAGATAGATATGAAAAATATGGTTGCAGTTGTTCAGCCGGGTGTTGTAAATATGGATTTACAAAAAGCAGTTGAAGAGGTTGGACTTTTTTATCCACCAGATCCAGCTAGTCAAGAGTACTCAACTTTGGGTGGAAATGTTAGTGAAAATGCAGGTGGAATGCGTGCTGCAAAGTATGGAATAACCAAAGATTATGTGATGGCAACAAGAGCAGTGCTTCCAAATGGTGACATCATAAAAGCTGGTAAAAAAACGATTAAAGATGTAGCAGGTTACAATATAAGTGGGATTTTAATTGCGAGTGAAGGAACTTTGGCAGTTTTAACTGAGATAACTCTTCGCCTCATTCCAAAGCCAAAACTCACAAAAACAGCTATGGGGATTTTTCCAACTGTTCATGATGCGATGGAAGCCGTGTATAAAACTATGGCGAGTGGGATCACTCCAGTTGCAATGGAGTTTTTAGATAACTTAACCATACGAGCAGTTGAGCAAACTTTTTCCAAAGGATTACCTCTTGAAGCTGGTGCTTTGCTTGTGACTGATGTGGATGGGAACCTAGAAGATGATTTAAATTTTCAGCTTGATACGATAGAGAAAGTTTTTAAAGAAAATGGTTGTAGTGAGTTTCGTCGTGCAAAAGATGAAAAGGAGGCAGCTGATATTTGGTTTGCTAGAAGAAATGCTTCCCCAGCTTTAAGTGTTTATGGAAGTAAAAAGCTAAATGAAGATGTAACAGTTCCTCGTGCAGTATTGCCACAACTTTTAGAAAAATTTTATGCCATAGCCGATAAATATCAAGTAAATATCCCATGTTTTGGGCATACTGGCGATGGAAATGTTC
>JAMOQK010000013.1 GCA_027064045.1 Sulfurimonas sp.
AACATTTTTGCAGACATTGGACGAAGTAAAATTCCATCACAATTACTCTCATTTAGAACTGTTTGAAGTGACTCTTTGTTTTGACTCATAGGACGCTGTCCCATAACTTCGCCACTTACAAGAAAGGAAGCACCCTCAACTTCCATGATGCGTTTTGCAACTGCAAACATCTTAGCATGACAATCTATACAAGGGTTAAAGTTTTTTCCATAACCATGTTTTGGATCAAACAAAACTTCTTGCAAAAATTCACTTTGAATATCTATGATTCTAAGTTCTGCACCAACTTGATCACACATACTTTGCATATGTTCTAACCTATCTTTTGTACTTCCAAAACCAGTGTTTATATTTATTGCTAAAACTTCTATACCTTGGTCAATCATAAGCTTCATTGCTAAGGTTGAGTCTAATCCACCAGAAAAAAGTGCTATTGCTTTCATTATATTTCCTACAAAATTTATAAATTAATTACGAAATTATACACTATCTATTTTTATTTCTACCAGAAGAGTTTCTTGAGCTATTTCCACTTGGTTTATTACGAGGTTTATTTCGTGAATTTCCTCCACGTCCTCTTCCTCCACCACCTTGTTTAATCGGTTCTGCTTTTATAGATGGATCTGGTTTAAAACCTTTTAGCCAAACTTTAGGTATATCTTTTTTAATAAGTTTTTCAATATTTTGCAAATATTCATGTTCGTCTACACAAACTAAAGATATAGCTTCACCTTTATTTCCAGCACGACCAGTACGACCAATACGATGAACATAATCTTCACTTACATTTGGAAGCTCATAATTTACAACATGAGGAAGTTGATCTATATCTATCCCACGAGCCGCAATATCTGTAGCTACTAGTACACGGACATCACCCTTTTTAAAATCAGCCAATGCTTTTGTTCTAGCATTTTGAGATTTATTTCCGTGAATTGCTACTGCTGTTATGCCATCTTTATCAAGCTGAGTAGTTAAACGATTTGCTCCATGTTTTGTACGAGTAAATACTAAAACTTGAGACCATTTTCCCTCATTTATAAGATGAGTTAAAAGTTCTCTTTTTCTAGTCTTATCTACATGATATACAGCTTGAGATACACTCTCACTTGCAGTATTTTGACGAGCTACTTCTATAAGTGTTGGAGATTTTAACAATGTATTTGATAGTTTTTTAATCTCGTTTGAGTAAGTTGCTGAAAAAAGTAAGGTTTGTTTATCTTTTGGCATAACTGCTAAAACTTTTTTGATATCATTTATAAAACCCATATCAAGCATTCTATCTGCTTCATCAAGGATAAGAAAATCAACATGACGCAAATCAACAGTCTTTTGAGACATATGATCAAGTAAACGTCCAGGAGTAGCGATGATAATATCTACACCCTTACGAAGTTGTGTAATCTGTGGATTTATTTTTACCCCACCAAAAATTACAGTTGATTTAAAAGGAAGATGTTTCCCATAAAGTCTAACACTCTCTCCAACTTGGGCAGCAAGTTCTCTTGTAGGAGTCAAAATAAGTGCTTTAATTTGATGTTTACCTTTGTGTGGTTGCTTACGAGACAAAAGCTCTAAAAGTGGTAAAGTAAACCCAGCAGTCTTTCCTGTTCCAGTTTGAGCACCAGCTAAAATATCTTTTCTTTCTAGTATTACAGGAATTGCTTGAGCCTGAATGGGTGTTGGTTTTGTATAACCTTGTTCTTGAATTGCTTTTAATAGTGGTTTTGATAAACCTAATTTTTCAAATGACATGTTGCATCTTTCTTTTATTTAATTACTTCTATAATAGCATAATTTAGAACATTATGGGTATAATTTCAAAAATAAACACTTACAGGATAAGTCATGTCAGAAAACAAAATATTAATCAAACACAATAAGCACCGTATCCACCCTTGTCCTAATGAACAAAAAATTGAACTTCTTAAACTTATAATAGCTGAGAATTCATCTAAAAAAATTCTAATTGTATCTTGTGAGGAAAATGAAGATCTACAAGAATTAGCTAGTAAAAAAGTTTTAGTTATGAACGATAAAGATCTTTATAATTCAAAAGAAACTACTTGTGATTTACTTATATCTTATGAACTTCCCAAAGTTTCTCTTGTCTACATGTCAAGACTTGGACGAGCAAAACAAGGCGCTATTATTCTTCTTGACGCAAGTGAGCAAAAAGAACTTTATCCTATTGAAACACTTATTGGTAAAGTTATTCGTATTGAAAAAATTGAAGGTTTTGAGCATGGTAATTTAAAACTAACTATTGCTAAAGAGAGACCAACTGCTGAGTACAAATTTAAAACAGAATTAGAAAAACAAGAAGCTAAAGAGAAAGCTGATCAGTGGAAGAAAAAAGATAAAGCTCAAAATACTTACTTAGGTAAGGATGAAAAAGGAAAGGGTATTTTCACAGGAAAAACTGGAGATAGAAATCATAAATTTGATGGGACTCCAAAAAACAAATGGGATGCTCCAAAGCCCAAAGGTAAAAAGATAACTATTAAAGCTAGAAAACCTAAAGAGGATTAATCATTAAAAGCCACTAACTCTCCTCTTTTGAGGGTTGCTATTTTACCCCTAAATTTTCGTATGTAAAAAGCTTTCTCTTCAAAACTTATACCCTGAGCCATATTTACTTTTTTCAATTCTCGCTCATAATATTTTGTTAAAAAAATTAGAAGTTCATTTTTTAAAGCCTCTTCATCTTTAAGTGCTTTTATTTGTTCATCTATAGCAATTGCCATAAGGGATGGATCATCATTTTTACCAGCAAGAGCCAATGAAAATTCGTAAGAGTGAAACTGTAAAAGCGATGTATCAAGTACATCTAAAATCTGATTTATAAGATGTGGCTTTTCTAATACGGTTTTTATAAGACTTAACTCCCACATATCTTTGTGAGTATTAGTTTGCATAGCTGTAGCTATTTGGTTAGTGTTAGTTTGTTTTGTTAGTCTAACAAATGATGGACTCACCCCAAGCCTTGAGGCTAAAAATGATTTATATTCCTCTTGTAAAATTGGAGTTAGTGTTTTAAGATAACCTATTGCCTCATGCATGCATGCTTCTTTCGCTTTTGGATCACGAAGATTATATAAAGATAAAATCTCTTCTAATACAAACTCAATAAATGGCTTAGTATCTCGGAACATATTTGCCAACTCTTCAACACGACCATCTTTTACCATATCAGCAGGATCTAGTCCACCATCAAAAATCACAACACCACCAGAAAAACCACCAGCAGATAAAAGTCTTGAGGCTTTAAGTGCAGCTGCTCTACCAGCATTGTCTCCATCGTAAGCCATTATAACTTTTGGCTCACCTTTTCTCAAAAGTGGCAGATGTTGTTCTGTTAAAGCTGTCCCCAAAGTCGCAACTGCATTTGTAAAACCAGCTTGATGAAGCATTATAACATCAAGATAACCCTCTGTTATAATTATCTCTTTTGTTTTATGTAATGTTTGTTTTGCATGATGATAAGCATATAATAAACGAGATTTATTAAAAAACTTTGTCTCTGGAGAGTTTACATATTTTGCTTGATGCCCAGTAATAGTACGACCACCAAAACCCACAACAGTTCCATTCGCTGAGTGAATAGGAAAAGTTATCCGTT
>JAMOQK010000014.1 GCA_027064045.1 Sulfurimonas sp.
ACAGATTCTTTTTTATGCCGGGATTTCCATCTATGTCACACCCTATGGTGAGGGAAATTATAAAAAAATACTTTAACAAATCTAAACAAAAATACAGATATACATTAAAAGCAAAAACAAGTGAAAATACACTAATAGACCTTATGCAACAGCTTCCAAAGAGTGTCGAGCTTTCTTCTTTACCTATTTTTATAGATAAAAAACCAAACGTAGAACTCTCTCTTAGCGGAACAAACAATGAAGAAGTCAAAAATTATTTTGATATGTTCCAAAAAGAGTTAACTCACAAAAATATACCATTTACATTAATATAAAAAATTTTTCGCCGATTTAGTTATATCATAAGTCAAGGAATTTTATTATGTTAGTTTGGTTATTGGTACTTTTATTGCTTTTTAGTTTTATATATGTTGTTTATCGTATGACTTTAACTCCTCATAAAAATGAGTTTAAAGAAGAAGAGGAACATCATTACACTTTTAAAATATAAAGAGAAAATAACATCATGGCATTAATAATGAATAATCATGTCTTCAAAGGTCACCGAACTTTACTGGGCAACAAATTTGTAACATATCGAGAACTTGACTTACCTATCCGAGCTGACATATACAAACACTCCAAAAATGGTTTTGATTGGGGAAACACATCAAGAGGAGCTTTACAGCTTGCTTTTGCAATACTTTATCAACTTAGCGATAAAGAAACTTC
Source organism: Sulfurimonas sp. (assembly GCA_027064045.1). Taxonomy (GTDB): domain Bacteria; phylum Campylobacterota; class Campylobacteria; order Campylobacterales; family Sulfurimonadaceae; genus Sulfurimonas. The sequence goes on from JAMOQK010000014.1 coordinate 712, forward strand.
AACAAAATATGCAAAGCAGTTTTGTGAAGATATTATCAAAAAACTCAATTCTCGCGATTGGATTTTAAAAGCATCGGAAGTCCTTTCTTGGATAGAGCACAATTGTGATACAGTAGAACAACAAGAATTGCCCAAACCAACAAAATTACAACCTGTAAACAAAAAAATCAAAAAAAGCAAATCAAATATTGTCAAAGATATTTGTCAAGAACTTAATATTACACAAAAACAACTTGCCCAAGTCCTTGAAGTACCAGAAGGTACAGTCAGTAGTTGGGCCGTAAAAAATGAGATCCCAAGGCTTGGAAAAAAAGCAATAGAGTTTTATATACAAAATACAAAAAACAAAAAAATCGTTGATAGCTACAGAAGTTTTATAGAACTTCTGCAGGCATCATAACAAGGATACAATTGAAACCAAAAGATGAAGTAACAAGAAGTTTGTTAATTGATAAAAGTACATGGGATGAGGCGATGAAATACTCGCGCAGCCGTTATAAAATGAGCCTCAGTAAAGTTGTCGAATCTTTACTGCAAGAGTGGCTGACAAAAGAGAAAAGAAAGCCTTTAGACAACACTAAACAAGGAAAATTTTTCGACTAGGTGTTATCTGGCATATCCTGTATTCTTTGGGGTATTCTCATCATAATCAAAAAGTTCCAAGATACTTTTTTTGTTCATTTTTCTTGCAAAGTCTATGGCGCTAAAACCTTTTGAATCTCTTGCATTTTGGTCAGCTCCATTTTCTAAAAGAATTTTTGTTATCTCCACTCTTCCATAACATGCTGCTCCCATTAAGGCTGTAAAACCGCTTTTTCTTGTTGTATCATTAACATCTTTGCCCTGCTCTATCAAGTAATTCACCATATCTGCATTATCATAGGTAATTGCTATATCAAAAACACTCACACCCTCATCATCAACATCAAAAATATCAGCACCATTTTCTATTAAAAGCATTAATGTCTCTTTTTCACATCCTGCTCTTAAAGCACAGGTAAGTACTGATTCTCCAACTTCATTCGTCTCTGATATATCAGCACCGTCTTTAAGATATTTTTTTATTCCAAGATAATCATCATTTTTTAATAGTTCAAGCCACATATTCACAATCTTCTCTTTTTATTTTATTATATACTAAACTTCGTTAGTAGTTTTTAAGTATAATTGCAAAACAAATTAATTAAGCGAGAATTCAATGGAAGTTATTCAAACAGCAGATGCTTTTAAAGCATTGGTAGAAAATATAAAATCAACAACAAAAGACTATAAGGACCCTTTAGCTTTTGGTATTGCAAGAGTAGATTTAGGGCAGTTAAATGTAGATAAATCTCTTCAGGCGACATATCCAGTTATTAATTGGGATGAAAATTTCGGCAGTGCAGCAATTTTTATACAGGCACTTGCAGATCAAGGCATTGAAATAGACTTTACACAAAATGAAGTAGTATGTGATATTAATTTACAATTTTTAAAAGATTGTTTAAATGCTTTTACTCCTTACTCCGATGAAGCACATGGCGATGCTCATAAAAATATTCAGGTCATTTCAGCGCTTTATTCTCAAATCGTAAACAATGGAAGTCTGGAGGGTGAATTTAAAATATGCTTTATTTTTGAAGATGCACCTTGTGAAAGTGTTGAAGCAACTTACCTGAAGCTTTATGCAATTTCTTTAGCAAAAGTAGGACTACGTGAAATCAATCTTAACGGTGCGTTTGGTGCATTACCAAATGTTGCATGGTCTAATGGGCAGCCAATAGAATTAGATTATTTAAGAGAGTTTGAAATAGAGTTAAAACTTGCGAATGAATATCCACATATTGATTTTGTAGATAAATTTCCAAGATTCCTTCAACACATCATTCCAGCTGACAATACTCGTATATTAGAGACTTCCAAAGTTCGTTTTGGTGCGCAACTTGCAGCGGGAACAACAGTAATGCCAGGTGCATCATACATAAACTTCAATGCAGGAACAACAGGTTCGGTAATGGTTGAAGGTCGTATTTCATCGTCTGCAATTGTTGGAGACGGTTCTGATGTCGGTGGCGGTGCTTCGATTCTCGGCGTATTAAGCGGTACAGACGGTAACCCGATTTCAATAGGTAAAAACTGCCTATTAGGCGCAAATTCCGTATGTGGTATTCCTTTAGGCGACGGCTGTATTATAGATGCAGGTCTGGCAATTCTTGAAGGTACAAAAATCGGTATTTATGCTTCCGAACTTGAAAAAATCAGAGAAGTAAATACAGGTATTACTATAGAAGGTGAAATTTTCAAAGCAAAACAATTGTCTTTCTTTAATGGTCTTCACTTTAGACAAAACTCTTTAAACGGCGAAATTACGGCATCTCGTTCTAAAAGAGAAATTAAACTAAATTCTGAACTCCACTAATTTTTTCCAACCCGGGTGTTAACCTGGATTGGATTACTTTCTAAAATCTAAAATCAGTAAAAATATTTTATGCTATAATATGAAAAGTTAAGGAGTAAATTATGAATATTTCAAATAATATTTCATCTATCAGTGCTCATCAAACTATGTTTAATACGACAGCAAATAATATTGCGAATGTTAATACTGACGGATTTATACCAAAAGATACAAGAATAACAAATGATTTTAATTCTGTACAAGCAAATATCGCAGAAGCCGACGATAACGGCTCAAAAAGAAGTCAAACGGATTTAGCAAAAGAAATTCCCGATGAAATAATTGCACAAGATGCAACTGCAGTAAATGTAAATGTTATAAAAACCCAAGATGAAATGCTTGGAACGCTCTTAGATATAAAGACATGATTATTGAGTGACGATATTCATACTTTTT
>JAMOQK010000015.1 GCA_027064045.1 Sulfurimonas sp.
CGTTGAATAAATAGTTGCCTCGGACGCTTCGCTTACCGAGGCAACGGGGGCGCGGGCTGAACACCCGCTTGTTACCCGGCGCATTAGCGCCAGGCAACAAGCGGGTGTTCAGCCCGCGCCCCCGTTACCTTGCTTAAGAGGAAAAAATATATTGAGTTTAGCAACTCTACAGTTTAAAAACTATTAAACGAAAAAAAAGCTTTATTGACAAAAAAGCCAAAGAACTTAAAAGACACAAAACCTGCTAAAACCTTAGCAAGTAAACGGTCTTAAGTTCAAAGTGCTAAAAAATGAAAAACACGACATCATAACAAAAACGTGGAGACCAATAGCTTACAGAAGATATATTTTATTTATGAGGATGTTCTTTTTTAAGCTTCTTTGTGCTTGGAATTGTCATTGTAAAAAGAACATCGGAATCACCAGTTGACGGATTAAACCCTTGCATATTTGCATCACAGGTCATTCCTGTTATTGGTCTTAATCTATTTGCTACAATTTTTTTAACTACAAAAAGTTGAGATTGTGGATCTTGCTGAATCTTAACAATAAATTCACAAGCTGGAGAATAGCTATTATTCTGAGAACTATAGATTAATTGAAGGCTAGATATCTGTGGTATTGTACTAATTGCATGAAAGTTATCACTGTCATTGCTATGTAAAATCTCTTTAGGTTGAGGAGAATATATCATAAAACTCTGCCCCATTTCAATGAGATGAACTTGGCTACCATTATTTTGAACTGTGGTTCCAATCTCAGCCATTAAACTCGTTATTGTTAAAAATATAACTATTAAATCTTCATTTTTCTATCCTTTGTATAAAGTTTACTTTGATTATATCACATTAATTTTACATTTAAATTATGTATAATATTGTCGATATTAAAAATACAAGGAGTCTATTATGGTTAGTATCCCTAGTTTAAATTATAATGCATCGATATCAAGTTATTTGAATATGAAAAAGAGACTTCCTATTCATCAGAAACTAGTAGAAAAATACAAATCAGAAGGTAATATAGAACAGCAAGAAAGGTACGAGAATGCAATTAAAGATGCTAAAAAATGGATTCCTAAATTTAAGCAAATGGCAGAAAAATGGATGAGAATTGCAGGTATACCAGCCTCCAAATTTGGTCAAATTTTATCTCCTGAAGAAGTGAAGTTTTATGAAAAAGACCGTTCAGGAGGAACAACTGGATTTCCAGAAGATTTGTTTCCTAAGGGTTTAGGATTAGATACTTACAGTTAAACAAAAGAAGCTAACAAGTACTTGGAGAGAAATACGAACCCTAGCGGGGATTCGTATTTCTCAAGACTGCCGTTAGCATCCCTCCAAATATTTAAGTTCCAATAATGGGAACTTACTGTATAATATCTTTATGAGAATAATATCCAAAAAAACACTTAAAGATTTTTATGAACAACCAAAATACTCTGATAGCAAAAATGCTTTAGAAGCTTGGCATAAAGAAGTTTTAAAACTTGCTTGGAGTAATCCAAATAAGATTAAAGAAATGTATCGAAGTGCTAGCATTATTGGAGATACAAAAATTGTCTTTAATATTGCAGGAAATAAATACCGATTAATAGTTACTGTAAACTATTATGCAAAAATCGTATTTATCAAGTTTATTGGAACACATAAGCAATATGATAAAATAAATATAGAGGAGCTATAAAATGAATATTAGACCTATTAAAACAGAAGAAGATTATAATAATACATTAAGCCAAATAGAAAGTTTAATGGATGCTAAACCAGATACACCTCAAATGGATGAACTAGAAGTTCTTACCACTTTAGTAGAGGCTTATGAAGCACAACATTATGTTATAGATGTTCCAGATCCTATTGAAGCGATAAAATTTAGAATGGAACAAGAGGGACTTAAGCAAAAAGATTTAGTTTCTATTGTTGGCAGTAAATCAAGAGTATCTGAAATACTAAACAGAAAAAGAAAACTTACTATTGAGATGATACGAAACCTACATAAACAACTGCATATCCCAGTTGAAAGTCTTTTTTTAGATTACAAAACAAACTGTGCTTAAATGCTAGAGGGAACACAAAAAGATTCTCTACAGACTCAAACTCCGCTCTTATAGAATTGTCTATAAAAAGCAAAATGAAGAGCTCATCATACTTGTAGTGAATGTAAGTACCCGAGAAGGTGCTTACAAGTAGGCTTTTATGCCGATGCGCCTCTTCTAGAACTTCCACTACGTGAGCTTCTTGAACGGTTGCGTGAGCTAGCTCCGCCACTTCTGTTTCCACCGCGACCTCTGCCGCCACCCATATTAATAGGTTCAGCTTTGATGCTTGGATCTGGTTTGAAACCTTTGAGCCATACTTTTGGTATATCTTTTTTGATTAACTTCTCAATGTTTGCAAGAAATTCATCTTCATCAACACATACAAGTGAGAGTGCTTCACCTTCATTACCTGCACGACCAGTTCGCCCAATTCGGTGAACATAATCTTCACTCACATTTGGCAGTTCAAAGTTTACTACGTGAGGGAGTTGGTCTATGTCTATACCACGTGCAGCAATGTCTGTTGCAACGAGTACTCGCACATCACCTTTTTTAAAGTCCGCAAGTGCTTTTGTACGGGCATTTTGTGATTTATTTCCGTGAATAGCAACTGCGGGAATACCATCTTTTTCAAGCTGACCTGTGAGTTTATTTGCGCCATGTTTAGTTCTTGTAAAGACTAAAACCTGCTTCCACTCTCCTTCATTTATGAGGTGCGTGAGCAGTTCACGTTTACGCCCTTTATCTACATGGTAAACCGACTGCGAAACCTGCTCACTTGAGCGGTTTTGACGTGCTACTTCTACAAGTACAGGATTTTTCAACAGTTCATTTGAGAGCTTTTTTATCTCATTTGAATAAGTTGCAGAAAAAAGCAGTGTTTGCTTCTCTTTTGGTACGATTTTAAGCACTTTTTTGATGTCGTTTATAAAACCCATATCAAGCATTCTGTCTGCTTCATCAAGTATCAAAAACTCAATCTGTCGTAAATCTATCGCCTTTTGTGCGATGAGATCTAAAAGACGCCCCGGTGTTGCGATGACAATATCTACACCTTTTTTAAGCTGGTTAATCTGTGGGTTGATTTTCACTCCACCAAAGATAACAGCCGAGCGAAACGGCAAGTGTTTTCCATAGAGTGAAACACTCTCAGCTACCTGAGCAGCAAGCTCACGTGTCGGCGTTAAGATAAGTGCTTTTGGGTAGTGTTTTTTCTTGTTTTGGTGTTTACGTGAGAGAAGCTCTAGTAGTGGCAGTGTAAAACCGGCAGTCTTTCCTGTTCCTGTTTGTGCACCTGCTAAGATGTCTTTACCCTCTAAAATTACGGGGATGGCCTTTTGTTGGATGGGTGTCGGACTTGTGTAGCCCTGCTCTTTTATAGCTTTTAGTAGTGGTTTTGATAAACCGAGTTTGTCAAATGACATAGTATTCCATTGTATTGATTTTAAACTCGATTATAAATGTGGTCAGATTTTTTGGATCGTAGTGCAGATTGT
>JAMOQK010000016.1 GCA_027064045.1 Sulfurimonas sp.
ATAAATTTTATTGAAATGTTCAAAATATCTTTGTATTTCATCACTTTCATCTGGATAAAATAATCCAGATACGCTCATTTCTCTTATCATTTCCAAACTCCTTTTATTTCATTTTCACATCTCAAGCATCTTCCATCTTTCATATTCAATACAGTTGATGAAAAGCCACTTCTGTCAATCAGTTTTGCACCACATTTATCACAGTATGTAGAGCTGTCATTTTGTATATTTCCAAGATAAACATATTTTATACCATAACTTTTTGCTATCTCTTTTGCTCTCATCAAACTCTCAAGAGGTGTTCTAGGTGTATCTAACATTTTGTATGTTGGATGAAAAGCACTAAAATGCCATGGGATATCTATTCCAAGTTTAGAGGATATAAATTCTGCCATCTTATGGATTTCATCTTCACTGTCATTAACTTCTGGAATTATTAGAGTTGTAATCTCTAGCCAAATATCACTTTTTGCAAATTCTACAAGAGATTCCAAAACACCGTCAAGATCTGTTTTTAAAACTTTTTTATAATAATCGTGTGAAAAACTTTTTAAGTCGATGTTTGCAGCATCTAGCCAAGAGTGCATATCTTGAAGTACTTCGTGTGACTCAAAACCACTAGATACAAACACATTTTTTATTCCCATTTCTTGAGCTAAAATACCAATATCTTTAGCATAAGGATACCAAATAGTGGGTTCATTATAAGTGTAACTAATACTTTCTGTTTTATGTTCTTTGGCGATATTTACTATGTCTTTGGGTGTGTATATAACGCTTTCATCAACGCTAGAAGTTTGTGATATAGAGTAGTTTTGACAAAATGGACATCGAAAGTTACAACCGACAGTACCAATAGACAATGAACTAGAGGATGGCAAGAAATGATAAAGTGGTTTCTTTTCTATGGGATCTATATGAACAGCACTAGGGTGAGAATATGTTTTGTTAACAAGCTCCCCCTTTACATTGTAGTTAATCCCACAGATACCATTTTTGCCTTCTTTTAGTGTACAGTAATGTTTGCAGAGTAAACATGTGATGTTGTTTTCATCTTTATAACGGTAGTATTTCATCAAATTTCTCCTCTATTGCATCAACTTGATAGGTATATATTTGAGGATGCTCATAGTAGATAGCAGGATTTGAACCTGCTTTTATACTAAGATGTTCTAGAAATAGTTTGGCATGTGGAAGTTCTTCCCAGACTTGTGGTAAAAATGTGCCTTGATATTCACCATGCTTTAATATAAGCCCATCAATATTTGGTCTGATTTTTGCAACCAAATCATCAAAATCTTCATAATTTAAAAGTTTTGGCTTAGTTAAAACCGAAACTTCAAGTGTTAGATGTGAGAGTTCAGCACTACTAAGTGGATTGAACCGATAATCTTTAAATGCAGCAGATATGGCATTGTTTTTGATGTCATTTAAAAGGCTTCTATGAGCGATGATAGAGCCTATACAACCACGAAGATCTTTGTCATAATGAAGAGTAACAAAAGTAGCCCCCTTCTCACTAAGATATGGATAGTCATGTAAAAGCTGCTCATCATCTACGATATACTTATTATCAAATTTATTGAGTATCGAAGTTTTTGCTATACGAAGTAAAATAGGATCTAACATACAACTCCCCCTTATGAGCATTATATATCTTATTAAATTAAACATAGTATAATCTCAACTATATTTTTTATAAGGATACTAGATGAATATACTTTCAAAATTTCCACAACTTTTAAGGTTTTTATTGATATTTATACCATCACTTACTTTTTTGTATGTTTTAATGAGATTTGCATTTTATATAGCTTTTAATGATGTAAATTCTCCTATATCTATGGGAGATTTCTTTTATTCTATGTGGCTTGGATTTAGGTTTGATTTGAGGATGGTTATCGTTATGTCACTACCATTGTTTTTTTTAGGATGGATAAAATATATAAACCCATTTAAATACACATATGCACGATATTTTTGGCTCACTTATCTGAGTGTAATATTTAGTATTTATGCACTTTTTTATGTTGTTGATTTTGCTTATTTTGCTTATCTTAATACAAGGCTTGATTTCTCATCATTAAGATTTTTAGACAATTTTTCAATCTCTGCTGAGATGGTATGGGAGAGTTATCATGTTGTTTGGATAGGATTGTCTCTTATTTTGGTCATTTTTATTTTTACATATCTTACAAATAAATTATTTTTATATATATCAAAACAAACAACACCAAGTTTAACTCGTATGCAGTCTGTATTGGTTGGATTTTTGTCTTTTTTAGTGCTTTTTGTAGCAGGATATTCAAAACTTTCACAATATCCACTTAGATGGAGTGATGCAGCTTTTTCAAAACATCCCTTTGCAAACCTTTTAGCTTATAATCCTATACATTACTTTTTAGATACTTGGAAAAATGGTCGTGTAACTTATGATGTCAAAAAAGTAAAAAAATATTATCCTATCTTGAGTGATTATCTTGGTATTAAAGATAAAGATATTAAAAAATTAAATTTCAAAAGAGCTGTTTCTCCTACAAATCAAATAGCAACAAAACCAAATATTGTCATAGTTATTATGGAATCTTTTGCTTCATATAAATCATCATTATCAAAAAATCCATTAAATCCATCTCCATATTTACAAAATTTAGCAGATAATGGTTTGTACTTTAAAAACTATTTTTCCCCATCAACTGGGACTGCTCGTTCAATATATTGTACAGTGACAAGTTTGCCGGATGTTGAGTTGAAGGGAACATCTAGTCGTAATCCTCTTATAGTAAATCAACACTCTATTATAGAAGATTTTAAAGATTATGAAAAATTTTATTTTATAGGTGGTTCTGCTTCTTGGGGAAATATAAGGGGTATGCTAAATCAATCTATGGATAATTTACACCTTTATGAGGAAAAAGATTATACTTCACCGAGAAATGATGTTTGGGGTATCAGTGATGCTGATCTTGCTGTGGAAGCAAACAAAGCATTGTCCAAAACAAAAGAGCCATTTTTCGCTATCATACAAACATCGGGAAATCATAGACCTTACACCATCCCAAAAAATGCACATGGATTTAAACTAAGAACTGATATTACTGAGGAAGATGCAAAAAAATATGGTTTTGATTCAGTAAAAGAGTTTAATTCTTTTAGATTTTTAGATTATTCTGTTGGATTGTATATAAGTGAGGCAAAAAAAGAGAATTATTTTAAAAATACTATTTTTATCTTTTATGGTGACCATGGTATATCTGGTTATGCTGGAGATCATGTTCATAAAGCTGAGGGGTCAAATGGTTTTAGTTTAGGTGAATTAAGAGTTCCATTTGTTGTGTATTCTCCGTTTATTAAACAACCTAAAATATATAAAAGAGTTATGTCTGAAACAGATGTTCTTCCAACCATAGCTTCATTAGCTGGAATTTCATATAATGCAACTACAATAGGTAGAGATGTTTTTGATAAGCAATTTACAGGAAAACATTATGCTTTTACTATGCACCACTCTTCAAACCCAACTATTGGCTTAGTTGGAGATAAATATTATTTTAAAACTAATTATGATGGTTCTCACGCAGTACTTTACGATATTTATTCTGATGAGCCTATGAGAGATCATACCAAAGAGAATCCAGTTATGGCAAAAACTATGAAAGATTTGGCTTATGGTATTTTTGAGGCATCAAGATATATACCGTATTTCAATAAGCGTGAAGATGCAAAGTAAATTTTAGTTTGTGGTCTCCCCACGAGGACTCGAACCTCGAGCTATCCCTTAGGAGGGGACTGCTTTATCCAGTTAAGCGATAAGGAGTTTTTTAAGTTTTTTCGTTTATGATTTGGATGGTGTCAAGAGAGAGACTTGAACTCTCGACCTCCGGCTTATGAGACCAGCGCTCTAACCAGCTGAGCTACCTTGACATCCGTTTTTGTTTTGTAGGTCGGAATTATATCCATGTAAAGCTTTAAAAAAGCTTTACGCTTGAAAAATATTATTTACAATCATTCATCATCTTAGTTAATGAAAATTATTTAGATAAGTTTAGTCTGTTGGACTAAGAGTATTGACTTTGTTACTTTTTTTTTGTAATATTCCTTTTGTAAAAATATTAAATTAATTAAGGAGCTTATATGAATTTTAAACCATTAGGTAAAAGAGTTCTAGTAAAAAGACTAGAAGAGGAAAATACTACAAGTTCTGGAATTATCATACCAGATAATGCGAAAGAAAAACCTTCACAAGGTGAAGTGGTGGCAGTAAGTGCCGATGTAGATAGTTTGGCATGTGGAGATAAAGTTGTTTTTGGGAAGTATTCTGGCAATGAAGTATCTCTTAATGGTGAAAAATATCTAGTAATTGAAGTTGAAGATATTTTTGGGATTATTGGTTAAATAAACAACTATTAAAAAAGGAACATAAATAATGGCAAAAGAGATAATTTTTTCAGATGACGCAAGAAATAAACTGGCAAAAGGTGTTGAAAAACTAACAGATGCTGTAAAAGTAACAATGGGGCCTCGTGGTCGTAATGTTTTGATTCAAAAAAGCTACGGTAGTCCAAGTATCACTAAAGATGGTGTGAGTGTTGCAAGAGAGATTGAACTAAAAGATAAACTAGAAGATATGGGCGCTCAACTTGTAAAAGAGGTTGCTTCAAATACTGCTGATGAAGCTGGAGACGGTACAACTACTGCAACTGTTTTAGCAAATGCAATTTTTAGTGAAGGGTTGAGAAATATAACTGCTGGAGCAAATCCTGTTGAAGTTAAAAGAGGGATGGATAAAGCTTGTGAAGCTATTTTGGTAAACTTAAAAGATTCATCTAAAGCAGTAAACGGTAAGCAAGGTATAGCACAAGTTGCTACAATTTCTGCAAACTCTGACACTAGTATTGGTGATATGATTGCTGAAGCTATGGATAAAGTTGGTCAAGATGGTGTTATCACTGTTGAAGAGGCTAAAGGTATAGCTGATGAGCTTGATGTTGTTGAGGGTATGCAGTTTGATAGAGGTTATTTAAGCCCTTATTTCATCACAAATACTGAGAAGATGATAGCTGAGATTGAAAATCCTTGGATTCTTTTAGCTGATAGTAAAATCTCTTCATTAAAAGATTTGCTTCCAGTGTTAGAACAAGTACAAAAAACTTCTCGTCCACTTCTTATTATTGCTGAGGATGTTGAGGGTGAAGCACTGTCAACTTTAGTTGTAAATAAACTTCGTGGTGTACTAAATATATCTGCTGTAAAAGCACCAGGTTTTGGCGACAGAAGAAAAGCTATGCTTCAAGATATAGCAACTTTAACTGCAGGAACTGTAATCTCTGAAGAGACTGGTTATACACTTGAAGGTGCTGATATAAATATGCTTGGTCAAGCTTCTCGTGTGGTTATCGATAAAGATAATACTGTGATTGTAAATGGTGCTGGTGAAGAGAGTGCAGTTGAAGCCAGAATAGCTGAAATTAAAGTTCAAATAGAAGCAACTACAAGTGAATATGATAAAGAAAAACTTCAAGAAAGACTTGCAAAACTTAGTGGTGGTGTAGCAGTTATTAAAGTTGGTGCTGCAACTGAAACTGAGATGAAAGAGAAAAAAGATAGAGTTGATGATGCTTTAAGTGCCACAAAAGCTGCTGTTGAAGAGGGTATCGTTATTGGTGGTGGAGCTGCACTTGTTAGAGCGGCTGCTAAAGTATCACTAGATTTAGAGGGTGACCAACAAATCGGTTGTGAGATTATCCTTCGTGCTGTAAAAGCACCTATCAAACAGATTGCAAAAAATGCTGGTTATGATACTGGTGTAGTTGTAAATACAGTTGAAATTGCAGATAATAAAAACATAGGTTTTAATGCTGCTACTGGTGAGTATGTAGATATGTTTGAAGCTGGAATTATCGACCCACTAAAAGTTGCTCGTGTGGCTTTAACAAACGCTACTTCAGTTTCATCTTTACTTCTTACAACAGAAGCTGCAATTTTTGAGATACCAGAAGATAAACCTGCTCCAGATATGGGTGGTGGTATGCCTCCACAAATGGGTATGCCAGGTATGATGTAGATACCTACTAATCTTCTACAAACCCCTTGTTTAGGGGTTTGCCTCTTTTTATTTAATTATCTTAGTTTATAATCAATGGGTACTTTTAGTATCAATTCTTCTTTAGGTTTTGGAAATTTTCCAGATAAATTTTTTATAGTTTTTTTAGCTGCACGACTTAGTATTTTACTGTTTGAAGATATGATTTCTATATCATAAGCTTTTGTATCTGTTGCTAGTCTAAACTTTACAATTACTTGACCAACAATGCCTCTTTTCCTAGCACTTCTTGGATAATATAAGTTGTCTTGTAGAAGTTGAGCGATTTTTGCTAGATTATTTTTATAATATTCTTGAAGAATTTGTTCTTTTGTTGTGGTTTGTGAAGATGTAGTTACATTTTCAACTACTTTTTCAATCTTTTGTTCAGGCAGAATTTCAGGTTCATTTTTGATCTCTTGTTTTTTTACTTCTGGTTCTATCGGTTTTATTGTCTCCTTTTTTTTAGGGGGCATAACAACTGGTACTTGTTTTAGGACTTTATGTTTTTTTGGCTTTGGTTTTGGTTTTGGTTTGTGCTTTGGTTTAGGTTTTTTTATTTTTTTCTTTATGAGAGGTTTTGGCTTTGGTTTAGGCTTAGGTTTGACTTTTGGTTTAACTACAGCTTTTTTTTGAATAACTGGTTTTTTTTCTACAACACAACTTAATTTTACGCAAACTTTTTTTTCCTCTTTTTTAAATGAAGGCATATTTTTATATCCCAAAAAAATCATCACTGCCAAAAAGGTATGAAATACTATGGAAAAAACAAAGGAGCTACTGTGTCTGATAATCATAAACCATATACTATCAAAAATAATGTTATATCTATGTTAAATTGGGAGTTTCCCACATGGCAATTGATTTTTAATCGTCTTTTTGTTCTTTTCTGATTGCTATAGTAAAAATCGCTCCATCATCACCATTTGTTACGGTTAGTTTTCCATTACAATGTTCTTCTATGATAGTTTTACTCATATAAAGCCCAAGCCCTGTGCCACCTTTTCCCAATTTCGTTGTAAAATACGGATCAAATATTCTTCCTATAATATCTTTAGGTATTCCACCTGCATTATCACAAATTTTTAAGTTGTAGTTGTCTTCATCTTGGAATGTTTTTATCTTTATATATGGATTCTCTATTTTTTTATCCAATATAGCATCTTCTGCATTTTTAATAAGGTTTAGCACTACTTGCTTTAATTCATTAGCGTATGTTAGAAAAGTCTCTTTGCATTCTATTTCTAAAATTAAATTAATGTTTTTATTGTCTATAGATACTTTTATAATTTCCAAAACATTTTTAACAACATCTTGATAGTTAGTATTTGTTTTATTTTTATTTGGTTTGAAAAAGTCTCTAAAATCATCAATAGTCGCACTAAGGTGTTGCGCATATGAAGAGATGTTTGCTACTCTTTTTGCAAGTTCATCAGTGTCAAGTTTGTTTAAATCAATTGACAATTGAATTGCAATAGCAGTAGCACTTATAGCAGATAAAGGTTGTCGCCATTGATGTGCTATCATACTCATCATCTCTCCCATTTGAGCCATGCGAGATTGTTGTATCATCTGATTGTCTTTTTCTCTGTTCTTTTCAACCTCTTGTTTTACTTTTGATTCTAAAGAGCTATTTATCTCCTCTAATTCTAGTGTTGTCCTAGCTACAAGATGTGATAGTGCTTGTAAAGTAGAGCTACTTCTTTTTCTTCTATCTTTAAAATTAAAATGACCTTGCCTTGGTGTTTTGATATTTCTTTCACTTAAACACAATATAGTCATAGTTTCATTAAGAAATTCTTTTTGGGATGAGTTAGGTTTAGAAAAAAACTCTCCATATGTGAAAAATCCACTTACAGGTGCTATCTTGTTTAATGGTTTTATTTCTGCCAAAGTATTTTTTCCCATAAGAGCTTTTCTAGCCATGCAAGAATAAACAAAAATACTTTCTACAGGGGAAGATAAAATTTCTTTATAAACCTTAGTACCACCATTGATGATAGTTTCTATGTTTCCATACCCAAATGTAACTTTATCGCCTGTTGTTAAATTACCAGCAAAAATTAAAGAGCCATCATCATTTTTTCCAACAACAGCTCTCGCTATATTAAGTCCATCTCTTGTGATAATTAGTGGAAACTCCATTCCCGTCTTAGGAAGTTCTTCGGCTATGTTTTTTCCAAGATATTTTTCATATATATCTACAGCTTTTATACCATCTATTGTGTAAACAATATTTTTCTTAGCTTTTGTAATGGTTAATGTTTTACCAATATTATCCCAACCAAAGTTTGCTTTAGTGTTGACTATAAGGTCATCATTGTATAAAAGTGCAACAACTGCACCATTTGTTAAAATCTCTTCTTCGTTGAAAACTATGGTTTTGACATATGCTGCATTGTCTCCAGCTAAACCACCGGCAACGATGATATTTTCATTATAATTTTTCATCCCTTTGATAAACTCTTCACCATTTGTATGCAGTCCATCTCCAAAAGCTATGGCAACCTTTGCTTTTTTTGTCGCGTCAAATTGGTTTGTAAACAGCTCTAATCTTTCATGGATGGAATTTATGTTTTTACAATAATGAGTTGCAATCTGAGTGTTGTCAAATAATGAAAAAGATAAAATGGTAGATCTTTCAACTATATGGTTAGCAATGATTTCACCATCAGTTGTTGCACCTATTATATGAATATGTGGTATCTCTTCTATTATATTGTCAATCAATTTTTCAATAAATTCACTCTCACAAATACCAGTAAAAATTTGTAATAATATATTTTGACATTCGAAAATCTTGTTTTTTTTGATAAAATATTTCAAATCTCCCATGCTATGATATAGCGTACTGACCGTTCTCATTACCTCACCTTTTTTACCTCTGATAGTAAAATATTTGCAGTATTATATCAGAATTTTTAAGATTTTAAGATTTTAAATGATAAATGCTTACTATTTCCCACATGCCAAGAAGAGATGAAAAAGTTTTAGTTGAATTTACAAATATATTAAGGGATATTTAGATATTATAAGTGAATTTTATTTTCAGGAATTAGGTGTATTTAATGAGCGATTTGCTAAATAACGATGATATACAAACTATAAATATAGAAGAAACTCTTCAAAACAGCTACCTTGATTACTCTATGAGTGTAATCGTAGGTCGTGCCTTACCAGATGTTCGTGATGGTTTAAAGCCAGTTCACAGAAGAATTCTTTATGCGATGGACAAACTAAATCTTTCCCATGGTGCAAAGTTCAAAAAATCAGCTCGTATAGTTGGTGATGTGATTGGTCAGTACCATCCACATGGTGATACTGCGGTTTATGATGCTCTTGTTCGTATGGCTCAAGATTTTTCAATGCGTATGCAACTTGTTGATGGTCAAGGGAACTTTGGTTCGGTTGATGGTGATTCTGCTGCGGCTATGCGTTATACTGAAGCTCGTATGACAAAATATGCAGGAGAACTTCTAAAAGATTTAGATAAAAACACTGTGAATATGATAGAAAACTACGATGGTACTACAAAAGAACCTGATGTTATGCCAACTCGTGTTCCCAACCTTCTTATAAATGGTTCATCAGGTATTGCTGTTGGTATGGCTACAAATATTCCTCCTCACAATCCTACTGAGATTATGAATGGTCTAAAAGCACTTTTAGCAAATCCAAACATCACTTTAGCAGAGATTATGGAGCATATAAAAGCACCAGACTTTCCAACAGGTGGGATTATATTTGGTAAGAAAGGGATTATGGACGCATATGAGACTGGAAGAGGTCGCATAAAGGTTCGTGCTAAAACTCACATAGAGCAAAAAGCCAAAAAAGAGGTAATCATCATAGATGAACTTCCTTATCAAGTAAATAAAGCTCGTTTGATTGAAAATATTGCAAATCTAGTTAAAGATAAGATGATAGATGGTGTCTCGGAAGTTCGTGATGAATCAGACCGTGATGGTATGAGAGTTGTAATAGAACTAAAAAGAGATGCAATGAGTGAGATAGTTTTAAACAATCTTTTTAAACAAACTGCGATGCAAAATACTTTTGGTATCATCATGCTTTCTATATTAAATCAAGAGCCTAGAATCTTTGGTATCATAGATATACTAAAACATTTTATTAATCACCGTAAAACAGTAATTATTCGTCGTACTATTTTTGATCTTGAAAAAGCAAAAGCCAGAGCGCATATCTTGGAAGGTTTGAAAAAAGCTATAGATATTATAGAGGATGTTATCCGTGTTATTCGTGCATCTGGAAACGAAGAAGATGCTAAAAATAATCTTGTTACGGAGTTCGATTTTAGTGAGATTCAAGCTGCTAGTATCGTAGCTATGAGACTTGGTCGTTTAACTGGTCTTGAGATAGAAAAAATCGAAAACGAACTAGCTGAACTTATGAAACTCATAGAGTATTTAGAATCAATTTTAAAAAGTGAAGAGGTTTTACACGGAATTATAGATGAAGAGTTTGATGAAGTTTTGGCTACATATACAGGTGGTAGAAAAACTGATGTTGAAGATGATTATGATGATATAGATATAGAAGATTTAATCCCTAATGAGCCGATGGTTGTAACTATCACTCATCGAGGTTATATAAAAAGAGTTCCTTTGGCATCTTATGAAAAACAAAGAAGGGGTGGTAAAGGTAAAACTGCTGTTACAACTTATGAAGATGATTTTATAGAAAACTTCTTTACTTGTAATACTCATGATACACTACTTTTCGTAACTGATAGAGGGCAACTTCACTGGTTGAAAGTTTATCGTATTCCAGAGGGAAGTCGTACTGCAAAAGGTAAAGCAGTTGTAAATCTTATAAATCTCGTAGCAAATGAAAAAATCCAATCAATCATCCCAACAACTGACTTTAGTGAAGATAAAGGGCTTGTTTTCTTTACTAGAAACGGTGTTGTAAAAAGAACAAATCTAAGTGAATTTAGCAACATTAGAAGTAATGGTGTAAGAGCAATCGTTCTTGATGAAGATGATGCACTAATCACAGCAAAAATTGCCAATCAAGATATAAGATACTTATTTATAGTTACAAAATTTGCTCAATGTATAAAATTTGAGATAGAAAAAACTCGTGAACAAGGTCGTAGCACTCGTGGTGTTAGAGGTATCAAGTTTAAACATGAGGGTGATGTAGTAGTTGATGCAAATATCATAGCAAATGATGAACAAGAGATTTTGATTGTGGCTGAAAAAGGTATCGGTAAACGAACTGATGCTGGTGAATATCGCTTGACAAATCGTGGTGGTAGTGGTGTTATTGCTATGAAAATGACTGCTAAAACTGGTAAAAATATAGTTGGCTGTTTAATGGTTGATGAGACTATGGATATGATGGCACTTACAAAAGCAGGTAAAATGATAAGGGTAGATATGCAAACCATCTCAAAATCAAGTCGTAATACTTCAGGTGTTTACATAGTAAAAGGGGATGAAGTAGCTAGTATCTCAAGGTGTCCTAAAGAGGAAAAAGAGGAAGATGAAAAAACTTCAGAGCAACAAAGCTTAATAGTGGAATAAAAATTGCTTTTGCGTTGTTATTATATTATGTCAAGGAATAAATCATGAAATATTTTCTACTTTTAGCAGTGCTTCTTAGTGCTTCTTCTTTGGTAGCTAGCGATACCACAATAGACAATCCAAAAGCATCACCTAAGACAAAAAACATCACTGTTGTTTGTCCTGAGCATGATTGCCCAGCTGTAAAATGTCCTCAAGAGAAAAAAAAGCCTGAACCAGTATTGAGTGTTAACTCTAATGTTCGCATAAGTGTTGTTGGTCAGGGTGTTGCGCCAATGAACACTTCTTCTCCTGCACAGGCTTATGCTTTAGCTAAAAGAGCAGCTACTGCAGATGCTTACAGACTTGTTGCTGAAAAAGTCAAAGGTGTTCGTATTGATGGGCAAGACCTCATTAAAAATATGATGGTTAAGCGATCAACTATCAGAACTTCAGTTGCTGCAATGGTAAGAAATGCAACAATTGTTGAGACAACTTTTAAAGATGGATTATGCGAAGTAGAGATGGAAATCGTACTTTCTCACTCAGACTTTGCTCGATAATATTTTTTTATTCACTTGCACTTAATGCAGGTGAATATCTTATATCCTACAGATATGTAGTTAAAGATGCCATACTTTATAATGATTTATTGTTGGTCTCACATGCCATGCAATCGTGTCATGGAAAACCACAAAAACCATTAATCTTAGAAACCAATGATACTAATAATCTAAAGCAAATTATCTCTAAAAATCCTGATGAATTTATGCAATATATCCATAAACTTGGATTAGATGTTAAAAGCACACAGATAACTTCAAACTTACAAACAACTTCTACTACGATTTTAACATTAAAAACAACTTGTTTCAAAGTCGATTTTAATGATAATTTCGCTAAAATCACCCCAATTAAATAGAGGCATTGATTAGTGAAAATAGCAATAGTTGAAGATGATATAAATATGAGAAAATCTCTTGAGATTGCTATGGGCGATTATAAAGAGTTTGAGATTATCACATTTAAAAATGCAGTGGATGCACTTAAAAAACTGGATGATAGTTTTGACCTTGTTATAACCGATATAAATATGCCCAAGATGGATGGTATAGAGTTTATAAAAGAACTTAATGGTCGTTTTGAAGTGATTATAATGACTGGTAATGCCACTCTTCAAAGAGCTATAGAGTCTATACACCTCGGTGTTAAAGATTTTTTACTTAAGCCTTTTGATATTGACACTCTTGTAGAAGCTATACAAAGGGAAGCAAAAGTTCAAGAGGTTAAAAAGTCTATATCTAAAACTAAAAAAACAACAAAAAAAAGTGACTTTTTAGGAAAATCTGAAGCACTTCAAAAAGTGATAAATATAGCAGATAAAGCATCAAAAACAGATGCGAGTATCTTACTTCTTGGTGAAAGTGGTGTTGGTAAAGAGGTTTTTGCTTCTTATATACATAAAAACTCATTAAGGGCGAAAAAACCTTTTATAGCTATCAATATGGCGGCATTACCTGAAAATCTTATAGAAAGTGAGCTTTTTGGTTTTGAAAAAGGGGCTTTTACAGATGCTACTGAGGCAAAAGCTGGACAATTTGAGTTAGCTAATGGTGGAACTTTATTTTTAGATGAGATAGGTGAGATGCCTTATGGTGTTCAAGCAAAATTACTTCGTGCTTTACAAGAAAAAGAGGTTAGAAGATTAGGCTCATCAAAAAGTATAAAGATAGATATACGGGTAATATCTGCAACAAATGCAAATCTATCCAATAAGATAAAAGATGGTGAATTTAGGGAAGATTTGTATTATAGATTAAACACTATTCCATTAACTATTCCACCACTTAGAGAAAGAAGAGATGAAATTTTGGAGATAGCAGATGCGATGGTGAAGGTAAATTGTAAAAAATATGGATTTGACTTAAAATCATTTTCATCTGAAGCAAAAGAGGAACTTTTGGAATATGGCTGGGCTGGTAATATTCGTGAACTTATCTCAGTTGTGGAAAGAGCTGTGATTTTAAGTCAAAACCAAGAGATACAAAAAGATGAACTCTTTTTAGAAAATAGAAAATAAAAAAGGATAAAAATGTCAGAAAATAAAAAATATAATGTTGCAGTAGTTGGAGCAAATGGTGCAGTTGGTGAGGAGATACTAACAATCTTACAAGAGATAGACTTCCCTATCAATAAACTTATTCCACTGGCTAGTGCTAGAAGTCTTGGAAAAACTGTTGAGTTCAATGAGAAAAATTTACCAATCATAGAACTTACAAGTGATGTTTTTAAAGAACAAGATGTTGAAATAGCACTGTTTTCAGCAGGTGGAAGTGTGAGTGCTGAGTTTGCTCCTGCAGCAGTAGAAGCTGGTGCGGTTGTGATAGACAACACTTCCCACTATAGGATGGATGACAATGTTCCTTTGGTAGTGCCAGAGGTAAATCCACAAGATATAACTAAGTGGAAACAAACAGGAATTATTGCTAATCCTAACTGTTCAACTATCCAAATGGTTCAAACTTTAAAGCCATTAGACGAAGCTTATGGATTAAAAAGGGTTGATGTATCAACATATCAAGCAACAAGTGGAGCTGGAAAATCTGCAATGGAAGAGTTAGTAACTCAGATGCAAGACTTCTTTGCATTTAAACTTGATGAATCTGAACATAAAGCATTTAACCAACAAATTGCTCTCAATGTTATCCCTCAGATAGATGTTTTCACAGAAAATGGATACACAAAAGAGGAGATGAAAATGGTAAATGAAACTACAAAAATCATGCACAAAAATATTCCTCTAAGTGCTACATGTGTTCGTGTTCCTGTTCTTCGTGGTCATTCTGAAGCACTTACGCTTACTTTTGAAAATGAAGTTAATGCTAACGATGCAAGGGAGTTGCTATCAAAAGCTCCAAACCTTGTGATAGTTGATAAACCAGATGAAACACTCTATCCAATGCCTTGTAAATGTATAGATATGAATGAAACATTTGTTGGTCGTATAAGAAATGATATTTATGATAACAAAATACTTCATCTTTTCATAGTTGCTGACAATCTTAGAGTTGGAGCTGCAACAAATGCTGTTCGTATAGCCCAAAAATGGGTAGAGATGGAGGGTGAAAAATAAGATGTTAGAAAAAGTTTTTGAAAGTTCTTTATGGAGTTCAAGATTTATGGTTATCTTGGCAGTTATTTTTGGACTCATTGGAGCTATTGTTCTTTTTTTAGTAGCTAGTATTGATATTTTTTCAACTGCAAAATATGTGATAGTTACATATTTAAATCATGCTCACCCAGAACATTTTCATGAAGAGGTTGTTGGTGGGCTTATAGGTGCAGTTGATTTATATCTCATTGGTGTAGTTATGCTACTCTTCTCTTTTGGTTTGTATGAACTCTTTATATCAGATATAGATATAGCAAAAGAAGATGAAGAGAGAGAAAATAAAATACTTGCTATCCATTCACTCGATCAGCTAAAAGATAAAATATCAAAAGTTATTGTCATGGTACTGGTTGTAAACTTTTTTCAAAGAGTTGGGCATACAGAGTACCATGGAGCATTAGAGATGTTGTATCTTGCGTTATCAATCACGGCAGTTTCAGTAGGATTGTTCTTTTTAAATAAAGTAGGTAAGCATTAGGTTAGTCCACAGATGTGACTAAAGTTGACTTTTTGACAAAAGTTATAAAATAAAATTAGAGGATTTTTTGTATGAGTAAAATATTTGTAGATGCGTGTTTTGGTAAAGAAACTCCATATACACCAGTGTGGATGATGAGACAGGCTGGTCGTTATTTACCAGACTATATGGCAGTTCGTGCTAAAGCTGGGGATTTTTTAAATCTTTGTCACAATCCTGAGATGGCATGTGAGGTAACTCTCCAACCTGTTGACATAGTTGGTGTTGATGCAGCTATACTCTTTAGTGATATTTTGGTTATTCCTGATGAAATGGGGATGGATTTGAGTTTTGTAAAAGGGGAAGGTCCAAAGTTTAGTGACCCAATCACCTGCGAAGAAGATATTGATAGGCTTATGGGTGGTGAGGAAGCCGCATCTAAATTAACTTATGTTTATGATACTATTAAACTCATAAAAGAAAGTCTTGCAGATGACAAAGCTCTTATAGGTTTTACGGGAGCGCCATGGACACTTGCTACTTACATGATAGAGGGACAAGGTACAAAAACATATAATATTTGTAAAAAAATGATGTACTTAAACCCTGAACTTTTACATAAAATTTTAGCAAAAGTTACAGAAGTTGTAAAACTTTATATGCAAAAACAGATAGAAGCTGGGATAGATGTTGTTCAGATTTTTGATAGCTGGGCAGCTGCAATAGAACCTGAAAAATATGATGAGTTTTCTTGGAAATATATGGTTGAGATTGCAGAGTATCTAAAAGAAAAATATCCTCATATCCCTGTGATAATGTTTCCAAAAGGAGTTCCTGCATTTTTAGATAAAGTATATGGTAATTTTGATGTATTTGGTGTGGATTGGTCAACTCCTATGTCACTCGCAAAAGAGAAACTAGGTGATAAATATGTTCTTCAGGGAAATATGGAGCCTTGTCGTCTTTACTCAAAAGAAGCAACTACTAAAAGTGTAGAGGTTATTCAAGAAATTATGCAGGGTAAAAGACATATATTTAACCTAGGTCATGGCATCTTACCTGATGTGCCTGTTGAAAATGCAAAACATTTTATAGATGAGTGTCATAGAGTAAGTGGAAAATAATATAATTTTTGGACCCATAAACTCACGCCGTTTTGGCATGAGTTTGGGTATAGACCTATCACCATCATTTAAACAGTGCAATTTTGATTGTCTTTATTGTGAATTATCACCTGCTAAAACAGTTAATGCCCAATCCAAAACAATAGAAGTATCACAAATCATAACAGAGTTAAAAAAACATTTAGATACAAAGATAGATGTCATAACACTTACAGCAAATGGAGAACCAACACTTTATCCTTACTTAGATAAACTCATAGATGAGATTGATAAAATCAAAAATAAAACACAAACTTTAATACTAACAAATAGTGCCACTTTAGTGGATGAAAAAGTATTTAATTCTCTTTTAAAACTAGATCAAGTTAAATTATCATTAGATGCTGTAAGTAAAAATGTATTTAAAAAGATAGATAGACCACATGCTACAATAGATACAGACAATATTATCTCAAAAGTAATAGAATTTAGTAAAACTTACAAAGGAAAACTCTATATAGAAATCCTTTTTGTTCACACGCTTAATGATACAAAAGATGAGATAAAAAAACTAAATGATGTTTTGATGAAACTAGATGTTACAAGGATAGATTTAGGTACGATAGACCGTCCACCTGCATATCCTGTAGAGGGATTAAGTTATAAAGAACTTCATGATATATCTTTGATGTTTAATAGCTCTTTACCTATCCATATAGCTTCAAGAGTTCATGCTGAACCAAATAACTCAAGTTATACAGATGAAGAGATTATCAATACATTGGATATGAGACCTTTAACAAGAGAAGATATAGAGTTACTTTTTGACGAGGATAGTAAAAAAAGGCTAGAAATACTTATAAATAAAGGTAAAATAGCTAAAAAAAGTGTTTCTAATCTAGAATTTTTCATTCCACATGCCAAACCCTTGACTTTTTGAGTTGCATAAAGTATAATTTCGGCTCAAATTAAGCATTCCGGATTAGCTCAGCGGTAGAGTAGGTGACTGTTAATCACTTGGTCACTGGTTCGAATCCAGTATCCGGAGCCATTTTATTTGAACCCAAAACTTTTTAATATTCCGGATTAGCTCAGCGGTAGAGTAGGTGACTGTTAATCACTTGGTCACTGGTTCGAATCCAGTATCCGGAGCCACACAAAAACAATATAAACACGAACTTCCAAGCATATTTCAAAAACACTTTAAGTTTCAAAAAAAATTACTTTAGTACCCTATTGGTAACATCATTTTATTTTCTTACACTATTGTTTGAAGCACTAATTTTAACAAAGTAGACTTAATTAAAAAATGGGTGCATAATTTTCTATTTTTTCTTATAATTCACAAGATAATAATCTACTAAATTTTAACCTTTCAGGTCTTCTTTTTGAGCTAAAAGAGGTTTATAATTCCTCTCCTTGTACCTCTATTTTGAGTGTTTTTTGATTGACAATTTATGTATATTTTAGAGCTTTTTTACAGCCATTTGTAAATAAACCTTTGTTTATTCCCAATATACCATAGTTTCCGAGATATTTTATGTATCCATTTTTTAATTAAGTCTAATTTATACTATCCTGTAGTATAGTATTGACATATGTTAGCTTATAAGGATTTTCTAT
>JAMOQK010000017.1 GCA_027064045.1 Sulfurimonas sp.
AAATAATAGAAGGCGGTATAATTTGGCCAAGCGTTCCACTTGCTGCAATAGTTCCTGATGCCAAACTTTTATTGTACCCTGCACCCAACATCAAAGGCAAAGCAATAACACTCATCATCACCACAGACGCCGAAACAATTCCCGTAGAAGCCGCTAATATTGCACCTACAAGCACGACGCTCACGCCCAAACCGCCGCGTACGCTTTTAAAAAGTGAGCTCATAGAAATCAGCAGTTTTTCCGCCATGCCTGATTTTTCAAGAATCAAACCCATCATTATAAAAAGAGGCACAGCCATCAGCGTTGTATTACTCATAATACCGTAAATTCTAAACGGTAGTATATTAAATACATCAAATCCTAAAGAAGGAATGAAAAAAGCAAACATCATAGCCACACCGCCAAAAGCAAAGGCAACAGGAATGCCGAAAAGCAGTAAAACCAAAGCGGCCGCAAACATTATAAGCGCTATCATAATGACTTCCATTTTTGTATATCACTGACAAGCTCTTTTATGGCCTGCAACAACAAAAATATAAATGCTAATGGCATCAAAGCTTTGACTACCCATCGGTATTGCAAACCGCCGGGGTCGGAAGATGCTTCATGCTGCACAAAACTCATCTCAACAAAATCTATACCTATATAAATAATCAAAAAAGAGAGCGGCAGTACAAAAAACAGAGCTGAAATAATGTTTATAAGAGCCTGTGTTTTGGGTGAAAATCTGTCATAAAAAATATCGACGCGAACATGGGCATTATGACGCAGAGTAAAAGCGATACTGAGTAAAATCACAACATCAAAAAAATGCCATTCCAGCTCTTGGAGTGCCGTAGAACCATGCGAAAAAAGGTAACGGCTTGTTGCATCAAAAACGACTAATACTACTAAAAGGGCTAAAATAACTGCTGTTAAATATGCAATATATTTCGTAAAATTTTCTATAACTTTCACACTTTATCCTTAAAAATAGTATTTTAACATAAGCCTAAAAGTCTGTTCATCTTTTTTCTTTTGAGCTACTATTTTATCTTTATAATCATATTTTAGCACTATTTGTGTATTTTGTGATGTTCTAAAGCCTTCAGATGCTTTTATTAGCTTTTGAGTATCACCATTATCATAAATTCTTTGTGTGAACTCTACATTAGTAGTAAAATTTTCATACTTATCTACATTAAATCCTACACTTCCACCAATACCACTATGAAAACTATCATCAAAATAACTAAGAGGATCTACCATAAAATAGAAAAATCCCAAATCATCTCCCCAAGAAAATCCGGCACCGACGCGAAAACAAAAAGTTGGATCTGTTGTTACATAGTTATTATCCCATCCTATTTTTGTTCGCCATGAAAAATTTTTAAAAAAGAGACTGCGTTGTGCAATAGAGACAATAGAAAGTATCGTAGCATCTTCTATTTTTGTCCTTTTTGTTGATGTAGAGGCTAAAAGATTTAAAAATTCTATTTGAGTACCCCGTAAAAACCCATACTCGCTATCTTCCAAATCATGGTATGCAGGACGAATTCCTAAAAATGATATGAAATCACCATCCCGTACCCCTGCTCCAACTTCTGCGCGTACTGCTCTATGTCCATCTAATGGATTAGGAGGTGTTTTTATCTCTAAAGGTTTAGTAATACCTAACTTGGCACGCTCAGTTGTCATGGCATGAAAAAGTCCAAGGTAGTTCTCCTTTTTTATCTCCCCACGACTGTATTGATACTCTAAATACTCAATGCCACTTTCTAAAATATATCTTTTTTGGTCAATATCTATTGAACTGTTATTTTTAATATCCTTGGCACTTATTTTTGATGCAACAAGTTCTAAAGGCAACTCTTCATATTGCTTTTTAAGTAAAGTCTCATACTTTAAAAGTTTTTTTCTTTTTGATGGTCTATAATTTTCACCATCTATAAGACCTGCAGCTTTAGCGACATGAACCGTTTCAAGCGGAATCACCTGATAAGTAAAATGTTTTCTCAGCTCCAAAGATGGGCGTGCAACTTCTAAAAGCCAGAGCATATTATATGAACAGTTCTCTGTAAAAAAATAGTAATAAGAATGTGTACCATTCATCTCCCAAATATGACGAAACATCTGCATTGTTTCATCCTGCGTGAGGTTCAGATCATACTCCCAAATATCACGCTGTTCACTATCTCTATACTCTTTTAACTTCTCGTAATAAGGCAAAAGTGAATAGAGACCATAATAGCCTCCAACAAGCCCCTTTATAGCAAATACAACACCATTTTCTGTCTTGGTATTCGCATCTGCCGCATAATTAATAGCATATGAGAGGAGTTTTGAGTTGTATGAAGAATTTATACGTAAAAATGTATGTCCAAACATCGAAGCCGGGGAATTAATATGTGCGGCAGGAAAAACTAGTGTTGTAGATTTTGGATCAACCCGTTTTAAAATCTTCTCATATTCTTTACACTCGGCTTTTGGAAAATTATCTCCATGAAGCTTTTCTTTCAACCATGCATAGCGTGCAGGAAATTTACAGATACTTGAATTATCATCTTTGGCTTCATCAGAAAAAAAAGCATCCAAGGTAGCATTTAACTCACTATTTGGATTGCGCTTTCCATCTTTTGCAAAAAAGAAATTAGGATCATCTATTTCACTCTCATTTCCATTCATATGCAGTAAAAGATGCCAATAGTGTTTTTCATAAAGTTTCAGTTTTGATGCCTGGTTTTTATAATTTTGAGCAGTAGAATTTGCAAAGGAGAACGTGCTAAAAAGTATAAAAACAGTAATTAAGAAGAGTTTGATAGTAAAACCTTTTGATAAAAAAGTCCTCACGCAAGAAGCTTTGCGTGAGATGGTAACTTATAGAGCAGTTGTAGAAATATTATCTAAAACATCAGCCATTTTAACTGATTTGCTACTATAGATTTTGTTATAGTTTGCTTGAAGTGCTGTATTGAAAGCTACTGTATCTTGAACTTCTAAAAGCTCATCTAAAGTATCAAGTGATTCGCCATGACCTACAGCAATCTCTTTTGCTAAAATATCCATATTTGATGCAACAAACTCTTGTGCTCTTTCATTAAGAACAAGTTTTGTTTTTTTACATCCTGAAGTACCGGAAGAGATACCAAAAGTTTGATTTCCAGATGTACCATTTGTTGTTGCTTGAAGTGCAAGCATAATCGCTGATGAGTCATCTTTAATAATCATTGAACCAAGACCACAACCTGTTTGGTTATTTACTGTTGCAAATGCACCTGTACTTAATGCAGCTATTGCTGCTAAACTTACTAACAATTTTTTCATATTAACACCTTTTTTTCTTAAGCTAATTAATTGTAGACTAACTATGCTTAATATTTTCTATAAAAATCATTAAATTAAATAAAATTCGGTGCATCGTTTGCAAAAAGTATGATGTCACCTGATTTTGTCTGATTTGCCAAGACATCCACCATTGCTGATTTGTCTTTAAGCATTATTTTATTCTTTACATGTAAGTTCTTGTCAA
>JAMOQK010000018.1 GCA_027064045.1 Sulfurimonas sp.
AGAAGCTGAGGGATTGGCGAATTTTATTATGAATGGTGATGTTCCAGTTGCATCTTCAAAACCAGAAAAAAAAGTGTCTGTAAAAGTAAAGAGTGATACTCCTAAAAAAGAAGAAGTTCCAAAGCACAAAGAAGATACCCCTAAAAAAGCAGAAGAAACACCTACAGAAGTTAAAGAAGAAGCATCTGAAGCAAAACCTGAAGCAAAACCTGAAGTAAAACCTGAGGCTGAAAAGCCTCAAGAGGTTAAAGAGATAAAAAAAGAGACCAAAGTTGAACCAAAAAAATCAACAGGTCCTGTGATAGTTACTCAGAAAAAGAGACCTGGTCTTAAAATTGTTAAAAAGAAAAGACCAAAAGTTGAAGAGAAATTTGACCTTCCTCAAAAACAAGTAAATGTTTCCTCTTATGGTAAAATGAGTGCTGAAGTTCTAGAAGAGTTAGCTAAAAAGAAAAAATCAAAATCAACTACTGTTACTGCAAGAAAACAAGAACAGGGTAAAAAGATAGATATTTTTGGTGGAAGTATGGCTGAAGTATCTATGGATATGGATGATCAGGTTGTTTTACTAGATTTAAATTCAACTGAGAGAGCGCCACTTCCTGTTGAAGAACCAAGAAAGCCAAGACAACCCAGACCTGCTGGTAGAAATGCTAACAAGAAACAAGCTCCTCGTGGTAGAAAAGTTTCTCGTGATAAAAGAAAAAAATATGCTAAAGCAACTCATGAAGATGAAGTTGTAACTCATGTTGAGATACCTGAAGATATTCGTGTTTATGAATTTGCTGAAAAATTAAGAAGACCGATGTCAGACATCATTAAAGTTCTTTTTGATCTTGGTATGATGATGACTAAAAATGATTTCTTAGGAAATGATGAGATAGAGATTCTTTCAGAAGAGTTTGGTGTTGAAGTGACTATAGTTGATCCTAAAGATGAATTTAACTATGTTCAAGAGGTTAAAGAAGAAGATCCTGATGCGGTTGAGAGACCTCCTGTTATAACAATTATGGGGCATGTTGATCATGGTAAAACTTCACTTCTTGATGCGATTCGTGAAGCAAAAGTTACAGAGGGTGAAGCTGGTGGAATTACACAGCATATTGGTGCTTATACTATTGAACAAGATGGTAAGGCTATAACATTTTTAGATACTCCGGGTCATGCTGCATTTGGTGCTATGAGACAAAGAGGTACAGATGTTACAGATATTATCATCATCGTTGTTGCTGCTGATGATGGTGTAAAACCTCAAACTTTAGAAGTGATAAAAATGGCTCAAGAATCAGGTGTACCAGTGATTGTGGCATTAAATAAAATGGATAAAGAAACTGCTCAACCAGATATGGTAAAAGGTCAGATGGCAGAGCATGGCATGAACCCTGTTGATTGGGGTGGAGATATAGAATTTATTCCAGTATCTGCTAAAACTGGTATGGGGATTGATGATTTACTTGAAAATATTTTGACAACTGCTGAAATACTTGAACTTAAAGCAAATGAAAATGCTATGGCAAAAGCTGCAGTTGTTGAGTCTTCACTTGAAAAAGGGCGTGGTGCTGTTGCTACTGTAATCGTTCAAAATGGTACGCTTAAAGTTGGAGATTATGTTGTTTGTGGTAGCTCTTATGGTCGCATAAAAGCTATGATAGATGAGCATGACAAACAGATAAAAACTTTAAAACCAAGTCATACAGCTGTTGTTGTTGGATTAAATGAAGTTCCAAACTCTGGTGAGATTATGATGGCTATGGCAAGTGATAAAGAAGCTAAAGAATATGCTCAAAAAAGACATGAGTACGATAGACATAAAGAGCTTTCTCATTCTACTAAATCAACTTTAGAAGATATGACAAGTATGATAGCAGAGGGTAAACTTAAATCTCTTAAAATTGTTCTTAAAACTGATGTTCATGGTTCGCTTGAAGCTATTAAATCGTCGTTGATGGAACTTAGAAATGATGAAGTAAAAGTAAATGTTATCAGTAGTGGTGTTGGTGGTATCACTGAAAATGATGTTGAACTTGTTAGTAACTCAGAAAATTGTGTATTACTTGGGTTTAATGTTCGTCCAACAGGTGCAGTAAAAGCTGCTGCAAAACAAAAAAATGTAGAGATAAAAACATACTCAATCATCTATCAACTTCTTGATGATATTACGATGATGTTAACTGGTATGATGGCTCCAAAATATACTGAAGAAAATACTGGTCAAGCAGAAGTTAGGGAAGTGTTTAAAATTCCTAAAGGGATGGTTGCTGGTTGTGTTGTTGTTGATGGCAGACTCGTTCGTGGTGGTATGGTTCGTGTTATCCGTGATGGTGTTGTTACTTATGAGGGTCAACTTACTTCACTTAAACGCTTCAAAGATGATGTTGAAGAGATTGGTAATGGTTATGAATGTGGTGTTGTTATTAGTGGATATGATGATGTTGTTCCTGGTGATGTACTTGAAACATTCAAAAAAGTTGAGCAAAAAAAGTCTTTATAGATGACAGAAGCACAGATAAAACTCAAAAGGACTGAGTCAGTTCTTAGTGAGTTGATTCCAGAAGCATTAGGTTCCATGAACGATAAAAGACTCCATGAACTTGATGTTATAGAGGTTAAATGTTCTCGTGGAAAGAGTGATGCTAAAGTTTATATAGACCCTAGTGAATTTAGTGAGCAACAGAAGAGAGATTATTTAAAGCTTTTAAATAAGGCTCGTCCCATTATAGAAACTTATTGTTTAAAAGACCAAGGTTGGTTTCGTTGTCCAAAATTTACTTTTGAGTTTGATGAGCATCTAAAAAAAGCACAAAATATTGAAGAGTTGTTTAAAAAAATAGCAAAAGATAAAGGGGAAGATTGATGTCATTACAAAAAGATATAGAATCAATCGTCAAATCAGTTAATTTAGAACTTTATGACACAACAATAGTAAATGAGAATGATGAAACCATTTACCGTATAAGTGTAATCTCAAACGAGATAAAAGATGGTAAAAAAGTTGGTGTATCACTTGATAGTTGTGTAGAATTAACACATCTTATATCTCCCCTTTTAGATGTTACTCCTCCTGTTTCAGGTGAATATAGACTTGAAGTTGGAAGCCCTGGGATAGAAAGAAAATTAGTGAGTATTTCTCAGTTTTCAAAATCTATCGGAGAAAAAGTGGCATTAACACTCAATGATAAAACAAAATTAAGGGGAACTTTAACAAAAGTTGAAGAGTCCAAAATTTTTGTAGATGTTGATGGCGAGATAAATGAAGTTGAGTTTAACGATATTAACAAAGCAAAAACATATTTTGAATGGTAATTGATAACAGTTTTTATATGCAATTAGCCCTTGATGAGGCTTGGAAATATCAGGGTTTAACTTATCCAAATCCTGCTGTTGGATGTTGTGTTGTAGCAAAAAGTGGTGAGATTTTATCAGTTGAGGCACATAAAAGAGCAGGAAACCCACATGCCGAAGTTGAGGCACTTAAATCAGCCTATCTGAAACTTACCAATGACACAACAATTTTAAATCTTACTCTATCTGTTGATATTCACAACTATTTAAAACAAAATCATAATAGTATTTTTAAAGATACAGAGGTTTATACAACTCTTGAACCATGCTCACATATTGGTAAAACACCATCATGTGCAGACTTGCTTTGTGCTTTGGGTATAAGAAAAGTTTATATTGGCTCAAAAGATACAAATCCTGTTGCGGCATGTGGAGAAGATAAGCTTTTGGCATGTGGGATTGAAGTTAAAAATAGTTTATTAAAACAAAAATGTGATGAGCTTCTTTTACCTTTTGGCATGTGGAATAAAAAAAGATTTGTGTTTTTTAAATGGGCGCAAAGATTAAACGGCACAACTGATGGTGGTGTTATAACTTCAAAAATTTCACGAAAAAAAGTTCATGCTATGCGTGATGTTTGTGACTTGCTCATCATTGGTGGTAATACTGTTAGGGTTGACAGACCAACACTTGATGCAAGGTTAGTTGATGGAAAAGCTCCAGATATTTTGATAATCTCACGACAAAAAGAGTTTGATAAAACCATCCCTCTCTTTAGTGTTAAAGGTCGTAAGGTTATGATAAGTGATGATTTTTCCATATGCCAAGAGTATAAAAATATTATGGTAGAGGGTACAAAAAATATGTTTGAACTCTCAAGAGATATAATTGATATGTATCTTTGTTTTGTAGCACCAAAATTTGGTGGGAATATTGGATTTGACAAAATAGATGAAAATTTTGAGATTTTAAACCTGCAAAAAGAGAGTCAAGATATAATTATGTGGATAAAAAGGAAATAATTTTATGAGTAAAGCAAAAGAGCAAAAACAAGAAAAAATAGTAAGTATGTTTGATGATATTGCACCAACTTACGATACAGCAAATCGTGTTATGAGTATGGGTGTTGATATAAGCTGGAGAAAAAAAGCATGTGATTTGGCTTTTGAATATTATGGACATACAGAGATAGATAAGATAGTTGATGTGGCATGTGGAACTGGTGATATGATGGGGTATTGGAAAAAGCAGTCACAAAAAGCAAGTGTTGAGATAAAAGAGCTTGTTGGTGTTGATCCATCAAATGGTATGGTTGATGTTGCGAGAAAAAAGTTTCCTGATTTTAATTATCATATATCAAAAGCTACGGAAATACCTCTTGAAGATAGTTGTGCTGATATCATCAGTATAACTTATGGTATAAGAAATGTGATGGAGCGTCAAGAAGCATTTTATGAATTTAACAGAGTTCTTAAAAAAGATGGTCTTGTTGTGATTTTAGAATTTATGAAAGATGAAAACAAAAATCTACTTAAAAAGATGAGAGATGTTTATATGCATAAAATTCTCCCATATGTTGGTGGTGCAATCTCTAAAAATCTTGAAGCATATACTTATTTGCCAGATTCTATTGAAAATTTTGTAACCATCCAAGGTATGCAAAAGGAACTTGAAATTGCTGGTTTTGAGATGCTTCATACTCAAAGTTTTTCTATGGATATATCTACTCTTATGATTGCTCGTAAGAAATAAGTTTTAATTTGCAAGTTTTAAATGTTTCCTCCTTAAATGAGCAGATAAAACACCTTTTAGAAGAGAGTTTCTCCCGTGTAATTGTTGAGGGGGAGCTTTCTCGCATAACTTTTCATAATTCAGGACATATATATTTTACACTAAAAGATAAAGATTCAGCTATTAGTTGTGTGATGTTTAGAGGAAATGCTACAAAACTTAAATTTCGTCTTGAAGAGGGGATGAAGGTTATAGTTGATGGGGCTGTTACGCTTTATAAACCTCGTGGAAGTTATCAGATAAATTGTTTTTCTATTGAGCCATCAGGGCAGGGCGCTTTGGCTTTGGCTTATGAGCAGTTAAAGCAAAAACTATCATCTCAGGGTTATTTTAATTCTGAGAGAAAAAAACAACTTCCAAAGTTTCCTTCTCGCATTGCTCTTGTCACCTCTGCAACAGGTGCAGCACTTCAAGATATGCTAAGAGTGGCAAATAAAAGATATAGAGTTTTAGAGATAGATATATATGATGTATTAGTTCAGGGTGAGTCTGCTTCATCATCAATTGCACATGCCATAGATGTAGCAGATACAAAAGAGTATGATGCCATTGTTATAGGTCGTGGTGGTGGAAGCATAGAAGATTTATGGGCTTTTAATGAAGAGATAGTGGCAGATAGTATTTTTAGAGCTAAAACACCAGTCATCTCAGCAGTTGGACATGAGATAGACTGGGTAATAAGTGATTTTGTAGCAGATGTTAGAGCAGCTACACCGAGTATGGCTATGGAAATATTATTACCAGATACTAACGAACTTTATCAGTATATAGATTCTATTTCAAACCAATTAACTCAACATATGTCACAAAAAGTTTCATCTTTTACACGAGAGTTACAACATCTGTTTAACTCATATTCTCAACATTCTATGGAAAAACAATTACAACAAAAACAACAAGAAGTTTCACAGATAAAAGAGCAGTTTTATCAAAATATATCGTTTAAAGTACAAAATTTATCAAAAGAGTTGCAAAATATACGGCTAAATTTCCCACATGCCATAGATTTAGTGTTAAATCTTAAGCAAAATCAATTTTTAAGTCTTCAAAATATGTTAAAATCATGCAACCCAAAATTTAAGATTAAAAATGGCTTTGCACAAATTTCACAAGATAAGAAAGTTATTAGTTTAGATGACTTAGATGTTGATGATAGTTTTCAAGTTCAAAGTGATACTGTTTATATTAGTGCGAAAGTTATTAAAAAGGAAGTTAAATGAGTTATCCAAAATTTTATGATGAGATTGAGACTATTAAAGTTAAAGATGCATTATCCAATATTTTAGGAACATTTGAAAATGGTGAGTATGAGTTTTGTTATATGGATGTTGTAAAGTCAGCAGGTCATAGTTGTCCAGCAGTTGCAGGAGCATATGTAATGATTTTAGAAGCTTTAAAAGCACTTTATCCAGATGAATTACCTGTTAGAGGTAACATCAAGGTTGAGTTTAAAGAAGCATTAGAAGATGGTGTGGCTGGTGTGATTGGTAATGTTGCTTCACACATTACAGGTGCTACTTCTAAAAGTGGTTTTAAAGGTTTAAATGGTAATTTCGCTAGACACTCTTTGATGTTTTATGATGTAGATATTGATTCATCAGGAAGATTTACAAGATTAGACGATGGTAAAAGTGTTGATGTAGTTTATGATTCATCATCAATTATGCCAAATCCTAAAATGAAACCACTTATGCAAAAAGTTATGCAAGGAGATGCTACACCTCAAGAGTTTAAAGAGTTTGGAGAGATTTGGCAAGATAGAGTTGAAAGAATTTGTAAAAATCCACAAGAAGTTATAACTATAAAAAGTGTATAACTGCTTAGAGGTATGATTTTATACCTCTAAATTTCCATAAGGGCTAAAATTATTTTAAAACTATTGATGGAAAATATGTTTGGAGTGTGACGGCTGTAGTTGCTGATAATTTTTTTATGATTTTATCAAATTTATCCTCTTTATTCCAGACAGGATTAGATACTTTAGATAGTTTTATTAATCTTTTTTTAGCATTAAAACTAACTCCAATACTATCTATTAGTCCAACTTTTTTGGCTTGAGAAGCTGTAAATATATGGGCATTTGCAAAAATATCTCTCTTTTTTATATCTAGTTTTCTTGCTTTTGCTACATCGTTGGTGAACATATCATAAGTGCCTTGTATCACTTTGTTTAACTCATTTATCTCATAAGATTTCCAAGGTCTATCACTTGTTCCAACCTTTTTGTATTTTCCAGCCTGAACAGTTTGTGTTTTTATCCCTATTTTTTGCATAATTCCACTTAGATCTGCACCTTCCATAATCACACCGATACTTCCAACCATACTTCCTGGATTGGCTATAATTTCATCTGCCCAAATACTTGCGTAGTAACTACCACTAGCTATAGTGCCACTAGCATAAACTACTACTGGTTTTTTCTCACTTAGCCTTTTAATTGCATACGATAGCTCAATCGAAGGTGAAACAGCTCCTCCTGGTGAATTTACATTGAGTAAAACGCCTTTTATTTTTTTATCTTCTGTAGCTTTTGTAATTTGTTCTAGTAGATCTGAAACATCCATTATGGGACCTGTAAGGTTGATTTGTTGGAGATTATTAGGTGTTAAATCATCCTCACTTGCGGGTATAAATATGAGTGCAACTATGAGTAAAAAAAGCATAGCCTTGAAATGGTTTTGTATGTAATTTAGAGTGACTCCAATTGGTGAAAAAACCTTTTTTATAAATTCCATTTTAATTTTCCTTTTCCAAAATTCCGTTTATATAAACTTTGGAGATATTATACCTGTGAAGTATTAAATGGATGGCTAACTCATCATTTGGTTTTTTATCTAGCTCAAGTACAATCATATCTGCATTTTTCCCCTCTTTGATTTCACCTGTATTTAACCCTAAAGCCTCAGCGGCATTGATTGTAACTCCTTTTATAAGGTCTTTGGCAAATTTTAGAAGTGGAGCATTTGGGTGCATGAAAAGTGAGATTTTCATCTCTTCAAATAGATCAAGTTTGTAGTTTGAACTAAGTCCATCAGTTGCCACTATCCATTTTATATTGTTGTCATTTAGCTCTTTTATGTTTAGTGTTGGGTTACCCAGAAGTCTGTTTGAAATTGGGCAGTGTATAACTGTATGTTTATTCTTGGATATTTTTCCAAGTTCATCTTTGTTAGCATTTGTAACATGTGTTAAAAGTGTATTGTATCCATCAAAATGTTCCAAAAACTCTTTTGCATCGCTTACATTTGATTTTTGTTTGAGAAGTTTTTCAAAAAACTCTTTAAAATCTCCATCACTGTTATCTAACCAGTTCCTCTCAGCTTTACTTTCCATAAAGTGAGCAGTTAATTTTAATTTTTCATTTTTTACAATGTTAAGTGCTTTTTTTATTAAAATTGGGTGAACGGAATATGGAGAATGTATAGCAACTCCTGCCTGAAAACTATCTCTTTTTATAGTTTTTGAAGCATCTAAACGGTTTATAAAATCATCAAATAAGAGATCAGCCATGGTTGCTTGAGAACCTATGAGTTCATTAAAAAATATAACATTTTGTTTAGCTTCTGCACAAACTTCTAAGTCCATGCCATGAGAACTAATCGCACCAAATGTTGTAATCCCACATGCCAACATATCATCTATGGCTTTTTTCATACACTCTTTGTTGCAACCACCTATAAGATCTTCACGGTTTTCAATTACACTGTAAAGCCATCTTAAAAAATCCCCATAACTAAGCGAGGTTTTATTGCCACTAAATTCTATATGAACATGGGCATTAATAAGTCCTGGCATTAAAAGTGAATTCTCTTTAAGAGTTATAACTTTGGCATGTGGAAACTCTTTTTTGAGTTCATCCAAAGGAGCTATTTTTTTTATCTTTTTATCAAACGCAATACTTTGGTTTGTAAGTAATCTATCGGGTGTTAGTATATAATTGGGTACTATTATCTTCATTTGTCATCTTTAAAAATTGAATTTGTAAAATTTAAACTAGATTATGCTTTATTTTGATAAAATAAGTCCTTAAAATACTAAAAAGAGGATAAAAAATGAAAATAGCAGTGATTCAAGGTCCAAATTTAAACATGCTTGGTGTAAGAGAGCAACAAATTTATGGTCCAATGAAATTAGAACAGATCCATGCACAGATGAAAGAGTTTGCAACTCAAAACAATGTTGAGATAGAGTTTTTTCAAAGTAATTTAGAAGGCGAAATAGTAGATAAGATTCAAGAGTGTTATGGTGAAGTTCAAGGTATGATTATCAATGCTGCAGCATATACTCATACTTCTATTGCTATTCGTGATGCAATTTCAGCTGTAAATCTTCCAACTGTTGAGGTTCATATCTCAAATATTAATCGTCGTGAAGATTTTAGAAAAGAAAATATGATAGCTCCAGTATGTACTTCATCTATTGTTGGTTTTGGTCCATTTGGGTATCATTTAGCGATGATGGGTATGTTGCAGATATTACAAGAGATTCAAGCTTCTCAACAAATGCAGGCTCAAGCAGAAGCTACAGCAACAGAGTAGTTTATGTATCTAAAGCGTAAGCTGTATGACAGTTTAATAACTTTTAAAAGTTTACACTTTAGTTATAAAACAAAACAAAAAACTTCCCATCGCTATAGGGTTACTGTTGGGGTGGGTGGAAATGTTGGAGATCTCAAACGAAGGTTTGAGCATCTCTTTTATTATCTAAAAAGAGATAAAAGAGTTGAGCTTTTACAAACATCGTTGATTTTGAAAAATCCTCCTTTTGGTTTTATCGACCAAGATGATTTTTTTAACTCAATTATTGTGCTTCAAGTATCTATGCAACCAGTTGCTTTTTTAGATTATTTGATGAGATTAGAGAAAAAATTTGCGAGGAAGAGAAGCTTTGCAAATGCACCAAGGACTTTAGATTTGGATATTATTTTTTTTGATAACAGAGTTATAAATAAAGCAAAACTTCAAATCCCACATGCCCAGTGGTTTAAAAGAGATAGTGTTGTTATACCTTTAAGGGATGTAGAGATATGAAAATATTAACTTTTACAGGTCGTACCCCATCAGAAGCTTTGAAAAAAGCAAAGCTAGAGATTGGTGATGAGGGGATGCTTATCGAGACTAGAGAGATTCAAAAAAAATCTTTAGGTAGGGAAGCTCTTTATGAGATAGTTATAGGGATAGATGACGATATGGTTCGTAACACTTATGATAAAACTAAAAAGCCTCTAAACAAGCAAAAGCCACTTTTAAAAGAGAGTGAAGATGTGTTATATGACATATCAAATGCAGCAAAACAAATCTCTAAAATATCAACAGTTGCCGATACATTTGATGAGTATGCAGCAACTTCAAAA
This sequence comes from Sulfurimonas sp., assembly GCA_027064045.1. Lineage (GTDB taxonomy): Bacteria > Campylobacterota > Campylobacteria > Campylobacterales > Sulfurimonadaceae > Sulfurimonas. Next base: position 10,427 of record JAMOQK010000018.1, read on the forward strand.
TCTCAAAGCAGTTTTGACTTGAGAGAACCAAAAGAGTTAAAAGAGATAAAATCAGAGATAACAAAACTTGGTGATAAAGTTAAACTTATTCAAAATATGTTTTGGGATGAAAAAGCACCAGATTTACAAAATGCTATTCCCTCAGAGTTTGCAGAGATATATAGATTAGCGTCTCAAAGTGGAATGGATTCGGAACATCTTGATGCTATTATGCGTATGACACTACAACATATGCCAACAAAGATGAAAGAAAATTCAACAACAGTTAAGAGATATTTTCAGACGCTCCTTCGAAAAATGATTCCTATTAGGCTAGAAACTCCACCAGTAACTGGTAGTAAAAAGGTGATAATGCTTGTTGGTCCAACAGGGGTTGGTAAAACTACATCCATAGCTAAACTAGCAGCTAGGTATTCATACTTGATGAAAAAAAAGTATAAAGTTGGATTGGTGGTTTTAGATACATATCGTATAGGTGCAGTTGAACAGCTTATGCAGTATGCGAGGATGATGAAGCTAGGTATAGAAACAGTAGTTGATCCACCAGAATTTTCAACTGCTTTAAACTCTTTACATTATTGTGATTATATTTTGATTGATACTATGGGGTCTAGTCCGTATGATAAAGGTAAGATAGAAAAGATTTATGAATGTTTAGAAGCAAATAATACAATATACAATATAGATGTTGTACTTGTGATGCCAAGTTCTATAAAGTATGATGATTTAAAAATTACTTATGAAAATTTCTCATCTTTGAATGTAGATACTATTATGTTTACAAAACTTGATGAGACTAGAGGATTTGGTAATATTTTTTCATTAGCATATGAGACTAAAAAACCGATAAGTTATTTTTCTGTTGGTCAAGAAGTTCCAGAAGATTTAGTGTGTGCGAGTAGTGATTTCCTTGTTGAATGCTTACTCAATGGTTTTAACAGGAGTAAAGTATGATAGGTAATCAAGCGCAAAAACTTGAGGAACTTGTAGCTTCTAACTCTAGTAAAAAATCAAAAAAAACAAGATTTATTGCCATTACAAGTGGTAAGGGTGGAGTTGGAAAAAGTACAATTAGTTCCAACCTTGCTTATGTACTTTCTCAAAGTGGACTAAATGTTGGTATTTTTGATGCAGATATTGGTTTGGCAAATCTTGATGTGATGTTTAATGTTAAGATAAAGAAAAATATATTGCATGTGTTAAAAGGTGAAGCTAAAGTCTCAGATATACTTATCCCTATCACAAGAAATCTTATCTTAATACCTGGTGAGAGTGGTGATGAGATATTGAAGTACTCAGATATGGCACTCTTTGAGCGTTTTATGGAAGAAGCTCAGGTTTTAGATAAACTTGATGTGATGATAATAGATACAGGAGCTGGGATAGGAGAACATATTCAAATGTTTTTGGATGCCGCTGATGATGTTATAGTCGTTACTGTACCAGATCCAGCTGCCATTACAGATGCGTATGCAACTATAAAAACTATAGCAACTCTTCGTGATGATATTGGTGTAATTATGAATCAAGTTAAAAATGAAAAAGAGGCTTTAGCTGTATTTAATAAGATTAAAAAAGTAGCTCTTGCGAATATTGGTGAGAATTTATCTTTAGAACTTATAGGTAAAATTGATCATAGTGTTAAGGTTTCTACATCTGTTAAACAAAGAGCATTATTTAGTGCAGCTTATCCATCTTCTTTGGTACATAGAGATATTGTCTCAATAGCAAATAACATAATTAAAAAATTGGAACGAGATGTGCTAGTTACTCCCAATGAAAGTGGCTTGAGTGGACTATTTAAGCGCTTAATGGGACATTTTTAAAATAGGGCTTTTTAATGCTGGGTGAGAATTTTGTATATTTTTTTACTGTCCAAGGCTTTTTTGTTGGGATAATCTTTGGTGTATTAAAATCTTTTAATGCTGAGGGGCTTCTAGTATATACTTTTTTTATAACTATATTCTTTTATCTGTTTTCACATGTGATTATTGCAATGTATTATAGAACTATTACTGGCAAAGCTTACTTTTTTCCAAAAGATAGACATGAGCAAGATTTGGATTTATTTGTAAAAGAGATTAATAAACGGGAAAAAATGATTGATTCAGCATGTAAAATAACTGATGTAGCAATAAATCTAAATTCAAACGATAAAGCAACTGGAGTTAAAGCATGAGTTCTCAGGCATATGTTAATGATTTAAAACATAAAGAAGATGAACTAGCACTTCAGTATTTACCTGCAGTAAAAGCTATGTCTTTTAGGCTTAAAGAGAGACTTCCAAGTTCTGTTGATTTTATGGACTTATCAGCTATTGGTACAGAGGAGTTGATAAAACTTGCAAGAAGATATGACGAAACACTAAATGATTCTTTTTGGGGATATGCAAAAAAAAGAGTTTATGGAGCTATGCTCGATTACCTTAGAAGTTTAGATGTTTTGTCTCGTGCGAGTCGTAAACTTGTAAAAGCTATTGACCATGCAGTTGAAGAGTATATGTTAAAGCATAATGAAGAACCAACTGATGAGGAACTATCAGAGATTCTAGGTGAGAGTGTGGAAAAAGTTCATGATGCTAGAATAGCATCTACCATATATACTGTTATGCCGTTACATGATCAACTTCAAGTTGGTGATGAGGGTTCATCTTTGGCTAAGATAGAAAAAGAGGAACTTATAGAAGTTATTAAAAAAGTTTTATCTACTTATAAAGAGAGAGAACAGTTAGTTATCCAACTGTACTATTTTGAAGAGTTGACACTCAAAGAGATAAGTGATATATTAAATATCACAGAGTCAAGAATCTCACAGATTCATAAATCAGTAATTCAAAGAATTAAAGAAAGTGTAGGGGCATAATATGGCAGATATACTTTCACAAGAAGAGATTGATGCATTATTGGATGTTGTTGAAGATGAAGGGGATGATGTCCTTGAGAGTAATGAAGATACTTTAACTCCTCAGCGACAAGTTACTCTTTATGATTTTAAAAGACCAAACAGAGTTTCAAAAGAACAACTTCGTGCATTTCGTGGTGTTCATGATAAGATGGCACGAAGTTTGGCATCTCAAATCTCCTCCATAATGCGTTCTATTGTAGAAATTCAATTTCACTCAGTTGATCAAATGACATATGGTGAGTTTTTAATGTCACTGCCAAATCCAACAAGTTTTAATGTTTTTTCTATAAAACCTTTGGAAGGAAGTGGTGTTATTGAGATAAATCCATCTATAGCTTTTCCAATGCTTGATAGACTTTTAGGTGGGAAGGGGGAACCTTTTGATGCGAGTAGAGAGTTTTCAGATATAGAACTTAGCCTTTTTGAAACTATTCTGAGAGTTATGATGAGTACACTTAAAGAGGCTTGGGGACCAGTTATGGAGGTTTATCCAACTATAGAGTCTAAAGAATCATCTCCAAATGTTGTTCAAATTGTTGCACAAAATGAGATTGTTGTGATGGTTGTAATGGAGATAATAATAGGACATAGTTCAGGTATGATGAATATATGTTATCCTGTTATATCGTTAGAACCAATTTTACCAAAGTTGGCAAGTAGAGATTTAATGTTAAATGAAACAAGTTCTAAAAAAAGTAGAAATACAGAACTTCAGGTTCTTCTTGGTGGTGCGAAAGTAACTGTTGAAGCAGATTTAGGTGGAGCAGAGTTGGCATTAGGTGATATTTTAGATTTAAAAGTTGGTGATATTCTTAGACTTTCATCCGCTGCAGATGATATTGTCACTGTTTGTATAGATGGTAAAGATAGATTTAAAGGTGAGATAGGTCTTAGAAGGTTTAGAAAGTCAATTGTTATTACAGAGATTATAGAAACTGAAAAAGATGCTGTTAAGAGAGCTTTAGAAAACTTTGAAAAACTAAGACATGATAAAATATCTGGCGTTAAGGATATTATACATGATGGCGAAGATGAAGAGGAAAAATAGATGATAAAAGATTTTATAAAATTATTTGAAAATGAAACAGTTGGCACAATAGAAGCTTTAATTGGTCAGGCTCCTACTCTTGAACTAAAAGAGGAACAGGATTTATCTATTATTTCAAATATTGTTCCACCTATTGTTTTACTTAAATTAAGTATCTCTGGGGCGATTGATGCAAAAGCGATGGTTGCTCTTCCAGCGAATTTATCTGCATCTTTATCAGATATGATGCTTGGTGAGGATGTTAGTGATAGAGAAGATGTAAATGACGATGATTTAGATGCAACAAAAGAGATAGTTTCAAATATTTTTGGGGCTATCGGTAATACGCTTTCTGCTCAAAAAGAGATGCCTGTATTGTCTTTTAAAATAGAAAATATAGAGTTTGTTAATAACGATGATGAGATTAGTTTAGAAGAATTTAGTAAAATGTTTGTTTATAAATTTGAAATGGATTCTTTAAACTCACTTCTAATGTTTATTATGGATGAAAAGACGGTTAAGTCTTTTAGTGCTGATGATGAAGTGACACAAAATAATTCTACCCCTTCTGAAGGAATTTCTATTTCAGATGATTCTTGTGGGCATGTGGAACTTAGTGCAGAGGAGATTAATAATATCTCCTTGATTATGGATGTTAAACTTCCTGTTAGAGTTCGCATTGGTAAAAAGAAGATGCTTTTAAAAGATGTATTAAATATGGATATTGGTTCTGTTATAGAACTAAATCAATTAGCTAACGATCCTCTTGATATACTGGTGGATAATCATGTTGTTGCACAGGGTGAAGTTGTGATTGTAGATGGAAATTTTGGTGTTCAAATAACCACTATAGGTTCAAAGAAAGATAGATTAAATAAACTTAAATCATAGAAATAGAATTGGTATCAAAAATGAAAAACAATGAATTAGCTAAAAGATATGTAAAAGATATAAAATCTGCTGATGTTTGGAGTGTTTTTAAAATAATTGCAGACTTTGTAAAAGGTTTTGATGAATTAGAAGATTTGGGACCTGCTGTAACTATTTTTGGAAGTGCTAGAACAGATAAAAATGAATTTTATTATAAGGAAGCTCAAAAACTCTCTAGTATGTTAGCAAAAAAAGGTTTTAGTATTATGACAGGTGGTGGACCTGGAATTATGGAAGCTGCAAATAGAGGTGCTAAAAAATATAAAACAGTAGAATCAGTAGGTCTAAATATTGATTTGCCAAAAGAGCAAATAGCAAATCCATATACAACAAAAGATTTAAGTTTTGATTATTTCTTTTCTCGAAAAGTTATGTTGGTTAAATATTCTATTGCGTATGTTATATTTCCAGGTGGGTATGGAACACTTGATGAGCTTTTTGAAGCTCTTACTTTAGCACAAACTAGAAAAATCACAGGTATTAAAATTTTTGTAGTAGGTGTGGATTTTTATAAGCCACTTTTGAAATTTTTAAAAACTAAACTTTTAAAAAATGGCATGATAGATAAAGATGACTTTTATCTAATTGAATTGTCTGATGATTTGGAATGTATAGTTAATGAAATTGAAGATTCTTTACTAAAACAAGTTACAGTTTTGAAAGATGCTGGTTTGTCCCAAACAAAATATTATAAAGTATTAGCAGATTTTTCAAAAAAGAAAGATAAATAGATGAAAAAAAAAGTTTTGGTAGGTATGAGTGGTGGACTTGATTCAACTATCAGTGCCTTATTGTTAAAAGAGGAAGGTTATGAAGTAGAAGGTCTATATATGAAACTTCATTCAAAAGTTGGTTATCATGAGATTAATCAGGCTTTAGCTCAAAAAGCAGCAGATTTTGTCGGTATGAAACTTCATGTATTAGATTTACAAGATACTTTTAAAAAAGAAGTTTTTCAACCATTTATAGATACTTATGCTGCAGGTAAAACACCAAACCCATGTGCGCTTTGTAATAGAAGTTTAAAATTTGGGGAGATGATAAAATTTGCTGATAAAATAGGAGCAGATTTTTTAGCAACTGGACATTATATAAAAACAGATGGAGAGTATTTTTATGAGGCCTCTGATGATTCTAAAGATCAAAGTTATTTTTTGTTCTATGTTGAGAAAAAGATTTTACCAAGATTACTTTTTCCGTTAGGAAGTAGAAAAAAAAGTGATATAAAAGAGATAGCAGCATCTATAAAAGGTTTAGAAATATTTGCTTCCCAAGGTGAATCCAATGAGATATGTTTTGTGGACACTACATATACAGATTTGTTAAAAGAATATGTAGAGGTTGATAAAAAAGGTGAAGTGCTTGATAAAGATGGAAATATAATTGGTGAGCATAAGGGTTATATGCACTATACTATAGGAAAGAGAAAAGGATTTATAGTTTATGGTGCGCATGAACCACATTATGTTTTAAATATAGATCCTGAAAAAAATCAGATAGTTGTTGGTAAAAAAGATGAATTGGTATGTGGAAGTGTTGTATTGGAGAATTTAAATATGTTTAATGATTTAAAAGAGTTTGATGCAAAAGTAAAGTTAAGATATAGAACTACAGCAGTTGATTGTCATGTGAAAATACAAAAAAATAAAGCATTTGTAACATTAAGTGAGAATGTTTTTGGTGTTGCAGTGGGTCAGGCTGGTGTGTTTTATGATGATGATAAACTTTTAGGTGGTGGTTGGATTAGCGAAGTTTGAAAAACTTTTCTGCTTATCTATATGTTTAAGCAAAACCTAAGCAACAACCCCCTATAATTCCCATCCACAAACAGAGACACATCGAGTTGATGAGTTGATAGACTGTTTGAGATCATTGAAAACTAAGCAAGTAATATACTAGTTAGTAATAACTACTAGTTAAATATTACTTAGAAATAACTAATAAACAACAAC
>JAMOQK010000019.1 GCA_027064045.1 Sulfurimonas sp.
TCTAAGTAATATTTAACTAGTAGTTATTACTAACTAGTATATTACTTGCTTAGTTTTCAATGATCTCAAACAGTCTATCGACTCATCAACTCGATGTGTCTCTGTTTGTGGATGGGAATTATAGGGGAATCAAACTTTAATGTCAATAGTTTTTAAAAAGAATTTGAAAAGTTTTTAAAAAGTGTTTATTTTCTTATCATTAAACTTATTTTAAAGGTATTGTTGCTATTTATTAACTCTTTATATATAGAATTCTTATACATAAATACTACATATATAAAAAAGGAAAAAATATGGGACTATATGATCGTGATTATGCAAGAAAAAGTTCATTTACTTATGAAACTACTTCTCGCAGTGACACACAAATTATCTCTTTTGTAAAAGAGACTTATAAATTATTTGCAGCATCCATGATGGCTGGTGCTGTTGGTGCTTATGTTGGGGTACCTCTAGCTGGAGCAATAGCAAGTTGGTTTATACCTTTAATGATTTTAGAAATTGCATTACTTATAGGTTTGCAATTTGCAAAGAACAAACAAGGCATAAACCTTTTGGTTATGTTTGCATTTGTTTTTATGACAGGATTGATGCTTGCACCACTTTTGGCACAGACACTTGGCATGATTGGTGGTGGTACTATTATAGGTAATGCCTTTGCTATGACTTCTGTTGTATTTGGTTCAATGAGTTTTTATGCTATTAAAACAACAAAAGATTTTACTAGTTATGGTAAACCTTTAATGATTGCTCTTTTTGTGATTATAGGATTTTCTATTATTAATATATTTTTAGGCAATCCGATGATAAGTATTATCATCTCTGGCGTTGTTGTAATATTATTTAGCATACTTGTTATTTTTGATACTCAAAATATTATGAGAGGTATGTATGAGACACCTATTGATGGAGCAATAGCTCTTTATTTAGATTTCTTAAATATTTTTACTGCACTACTGCAACTATTTGGTATTTTTGGAAGTGATGACTAAAAATCAACTAACACCCGAACTTTTTCGGGTGATTGATGCAAACCTTAATAGACTCAAAGAGGGTATAAGAGTTGTAGAAGACCTTATGCGATACCTACATAATAATAAAGAACTCTCAATAAAACTAAAAACCATAAGACATTTAGCAAGATTTGATGATATAAAGTCACTACTCAAATATCGAGATAGCATAAATGATGTTTTAAGAGATAGCACTAAGAGCGAACTAAACAGAACAAACTTAAATGAGATTGTTATCGCTAATTTTAAACGGGCAGAAGAAAGTAGCAGAGTTTTAGAGGAACTTTTTAAACTATATGATATAAAATTGAGTGAGAACTTCAAACATATACGATATGAACTTTATGATTTAGAAAAAGAAGTAATAAATACCACTTCAAATTCTAAATAGTTTAAAGGGTAATTATCAAAAAGATATTTTGTTTGTTTATAATTTAAAACACCCCTCGAACCACTTACTCCACTTTTTTTTATATATCTAAACATCTCTCGTGTTGAAGTAAATTCCAATTTATACTTAACAATCTCAAAATTTGCATCAAAATATCTTTTTTGAAGTTCGTAAATCTCATCAGCACTTTTTAAAAATGATTTTAAAGATGCTGTTTCATTTAATGTTTTAAAAGTATTTGATGTAAAAATAGCCAAAGCAATTGGAACATTTAAAAGTTGTATATTTCTAAAAACTGCCTCAAGATTATCTGCCCATTGCAAAGCTGAAGATGAAAATACATAATCATAATCATAAGTTAAAAGATTTTCAAAAAGCATCTTATCATTAAAATCACCATATACACACTCTATCCTTTTAGACTTTGGATGTAACTCCAACATTTTAGGTGCAAAATCAACACCAGTAAAATGTTTATAATTCCAATCTATCTTTTTACATAAAGAACCATCTCCACAACCCAAATCTAAAATCTTTTTTGGTTTATATAAAAGAGTAGAAAGTAATTTATTTGCTACTTTATCTTGTATCTCATTGTAAAAAGCGTAAGAATGAGCATGTTTTGAAAACTCTGAGCTTATTTTCATTCTTTATTTATAACCAAAGAAAAGATAAATAAGACCAAGACACATAAAACTATAGTAGCTCCAGAAGGAAGTGAAAATAAGTACGAAAACACCATCCCACATGCCACACTAAATAAAGCAATAAGAAGTGAGACAATCATTGTTTTTACAAAACCAACTCTATACTGAAGAGCAGATACTGTTGGTATAACCATCAAAGCACCAATAAGTAAACTTCCTACCACCCTTATGGATAAAGCAATAATAATAGCAGAAACACTGACAAGCAGATAGTTTAAAAATCTTACTTTTAAACCACTTGTTTTTGCAACCTCTTCATCATAAGCTATAAAATACAACTCTTTTGAATATGTTAAAAGTAAACCTAAAGATATACTTCCAAATAGAGATATTGTCACAATATCTTCCTGACTTACAGAAAGAATAGAACCAAATAGATAAGAAAACAGTGAGTTATTAAAAGCTCCACCAAGTGAAACAATAATTACAGCAATAGCTAGTGTACCAGAAAGCATGATAGCTAAAACGGCATCAGAATATAAAGTAAAACTACTTCTTAAATATTCAATAAGCCATGCAGAAAGTACAGCCACTATAACTGCCATCCACAAAGGGTTATATCCTGCAACCAAACCAACTGCCACACCAACTAAAGCTGAATGAGCTAAAGTTTCACTCATCATAGAATATCTTCTTAAAACTATAAAAGTTCCACTTACAGAAGCTAAAACAGCAATAATAATCCCAGCTATAAAAGCTCTTTGCATAAAATCGTATTCAAACATTTCCATATTAATGCTCATGTTTATGGTTATGAAGAAGATGAGCATGTACACCATAAAGCTTACTCATATCATCACAACTCATCATTTTTTTTGGATCATTACAAATTATAGCCTTTTGATTTATAGTAAATAATCTTCCAATATCATCTGCTATAACACCAACATCATGTGTAATAAATATAATAGTTATTCCCTCTTGTTTATTTAATTTTCCAAGTAATGTGTAAAAATTTCTCTGACTATTTATATCCACTCCAGTATTTGGCTCATCTAAAATCAAAACCTCTGGCTTTGACGCTAAAGCACGAGCTATCATAACTCTTTGTCTTTGCCCCCCAGATAATGTTCCAACCATTTTATCTTTTAAATCATAAATATCCATTTTTTTCATTGCGTCTTCTACTGCGTCTTTATCCTCTTTTGTAGCAGAAGAAAAAAGCTTTCGTTTTGCTATTCTGCCCATATTTACTATATCCTGAACTGTTGCTGGGAAAGTGGTATCTACAAGTGAAGCTCTTTGAGGTACATAGCCTATTTTATACCATTCTTGAAATTTATTGATTTTTTTAGAAAAGATATTAATCTCTCCACTTGTGGGCTTATTCAATCCAAGCAACATCCTAATAAGTGTCGTTTTCCCACCACCATTTGGTCCTATAATAGCAACATATTCCCCATGAAAAATCTTAAAGGAAATATCTATCAGTATATCTTGTTCCCTTGTACTAAAACTTAGATTTTTAACATCAAAAATCGGAGATTTAGAATCTACTGACACTTCAAAGCCTTAGATATTTTTTGCAAATTTATCTTCATAATATCTTTAAAACTCAATTTCTGTTTTGCTTCATCTGCTGTGATATTTGCTAATGGCTGAAGAACATCAATTTTAATACCTGCTTCTTTAGCAACACTTTGTATAGGTTTGGCATTTGCAAAACTTTCAAAAAATATACTTGAAATGTTATGTTCTTTTATATTTTTTACTAAAGTAATCATTTTTTTTGCACTAGGTTGTGCTTCTGGTGATAAACCACTTAAAGACTCAACATTAAAATGATATTTTTTTGCCATATAAGAAAAAGCATTATGATCTACTATTATCGTATTTTCTTGACATTTATGAAGTTTAGCTTTATATTCATCATCAAGTTGCTTCAATCCTTTTATATAATTATCTCTATTTTTAAGATATAGCTCTTTATTAGCTGGAGAAATCTTTATAAGTTCATCTGATATAAGTTTTGTTGCTATTATCATATTGTTCATATCTAACCAATAATGGGGATCAAAACTACCAATTTTATGATGATGTCCATGATGTAAATTTAATTTTATCAAATTTACATTTTTAGACATGTTTACAACTTTACCTTTAAAATCAAAACCATCAGTCCATGGCTCTAATCCTGCACCACTATAAACAACCAAGTCACTCTTAGATATTTTTGCCATTAACTTTGGTGTTGGTTCAAAACTATGTGGATCAACACCAAATGGTAAAATCATAACAAGCTCAACACTATCCCCAGCTACATGTTTTGCTATATCATATAAAGAAAAAGTGCTTAACGATACAAGTGGCTTAGTTTGAGTTGTCTCTTCTTTATCTTTGTTTTGCACAGTTGTTATCCCAAATATAAAAGCGATAACAATTAAAACGAAAACAATATATTTTAAATTTTTCATTGCTAGTAAATTCCTATTAAATTTTTTTGAAATTATACCCTATTTTGTATTCTTCATTTTTTTAGATATAATTCGCCACTTTTTATACTTAGGAATTTATCTATGACAACCAGCTTCTTACTAATTACTCAAATAGTTTTAGTTATCATTTTAGTTATAGCCGTTTTACTACAAAAAAGCTCAAGCATTGGTCTTGGTGCATATAGCGGTTCAAACGAGTCTGTTTTTGGGGCAAAAGGTCCAAATGCATTTTTAGCAAAAATTACTTTTCTTATAGGGTTTTTATTTGTTGCAAATACAATAACTTTAGGATATATGTATTCTCAAGTTGCTCAAAAATCGGTAGTTGACAAAATAGTTGAAAAAACAAATGTACCAGCTCCAGTAGCACCAACTTCAAATACTACAAAATAGTTGCTTTTTTGCAACTATTTTTACTACTAAAATAGAACTTTACAAAATACTTTTATATCATTTAAAATATTTCTTGCTACAATAACACCATTATTTTTAAAATTTTTAAGGAAATGAGATGCTAAACGAAATATATAGCGAATGTGAAACAAAGATGCTTTCAAGCATAGAGCATATGCAAAGAGAGTTTAAAACACTCAGAACTGGTAAGGTTACAACTGCTGTTTTGGATAATGTAAAAATAGACTACTACGGAACACCAACCCCTCTTGATCAAGTTGGCTCGGTTATAGCAGCTGATGCTACAACTATAGTTGTTAACCCTTGGGAAAAAAATCTTTTAGCTGACATTGAAAATGCAATACTTAAAGGAAATGTTGGAGCTACTCCAAATAATGATGGTGATCAAATCAAACTATTTTTCCCTGCTATGACAGTTGAACAAAGACAAGAAAGTGTAAAACAGATGAAAGGTATGGGTGAAAATGCTAAAGTTTCTATAAGAAATGACAGAAAACACTCAAATGATGCCATTAAAAAACTAGAAAAAGACAAAGAAATCACACAAGATGAATCAAAATCTGCACAAGATAATATTCAAAAAATCACAGATAAGTATTCAGTAAAAATTGATCAAATTCTAAAAGATAAAGAAGCAGAGATATTAAAGGTTTAAAATGGATGTTAAAAAAATATATATGGATGCAGATGCTCTTTTAGAAGGGCATTTTAAATTAAGTAGTGGAAATCATTCACAATTCTACTTACAATCTGCAAAAGTTTTAGAAGACCCAAAAACGGCTAAACTTTTAGCTGATGAATTGGCACTCCAAATAAAAAAGAGTGGACTTGCAGTGGATACCGTTTGCGCACCTGCCCTTGGTGGACTTATAGCTGGTTTTGCACTAGCTACTGCTCTTGATGTCAGAAGTATCTTTGCTGAAAGAGTTGATGGAGAGATGACTATTCGCCGTGGTTTTGAGATAAAAAAAGGTGAAAAAGTACTTATGTGTGAAGATATTATCACAACAGGTGGAAGTGCTATGGAAGCTGCCAAAGTTGTTAAAGCTCTTGGTGGTGAGATAGTTGGTGTAGCTGCACTTGCTAATCGTGGCTTTTGTCATAGAGAAGATAGTGATATACAAACTAAACCAAACTGCAAACTACCTCAAGATATTCCATTTTTTGCATTGGCCGACTTTACATTTGAGATGTATAGCCCAGATAAATGTCCATTGTGCAAAGATGGTAGCAAGGCGATAAAACCTGGTTCAAGAGGAAACTAAACCTCTTTTTTTAAATAGTTATAGTAAATATTGCACCTTCTGCACTATTTACTACTTCCAAACTGCCTTTACAATGATCTTGTATGATTGTCTTACTCATGTAAAGACCTAGTCCTGTTCCATTTTTATCTTTTTTTGTTGAGAAATAAGGGTCAAATATATTATCTATTATGTCTTCAGAAATCCCACCACCATTATCACTAACTTTTAAGATATGCTTTGAGCCATCTTGGCATGTGGATATTTTTATAACTGGATTTTTAATCTTATTTTCAATTAAAGCATCCTCTGCATTTTTAATAAGATTTAAAATAACCTGTTTTAGTTCATTTGGATAACTTTCAAATAAATCACTTTCATCTAACTCTTGTAAAACTTCAATATTTCTATTTTTTAAAGAAACTTCTACAATATTAAGTGCAGATTTTATTAGTTCATTAAAATTAACAAATTTTTTCTCTTTTGTAGGTTTAAAAAAATCCCTAAAATCATCTATGGTTTGACTTAGATGTTGAGAATATTCAGATATATTATTTGTCGCTGTTTCTATTAACTTTTTATCTGCTTTATTTAATTGAGCTTTTAGATTCAATCCTATACTTGTAGCACTAATTGCTGAGAGTGGTTGCCTCCATTGATGGGCTATCATGCTCATCATCTCACCCATCTGTGCCAACCTCGATTGTTGATAAAGAACTCTTTCTTTATCTTTCATCTCTTGTACAGCTTCTTGAACTTTTTTCTCCAAAGAAGCATTTAGATTTTTTAGATATAAAGCTGTCTGTTGAGCCTCTTTTTCCAATTGTTTTCTATCTGTAATATCTCTTAATGTACCATGAATAATATATTGACCATCTAAATTAATACAAGTTAAGCGTATTTGACACCAAAACTCTTCGCCATCAATAGTATTATGTAACCATTCAAATTCATTTGAACCAATTTCATAAGCCTCTTTCATCTTTTTTATCATTTTTCTAATGGAAAGTTTTCCATCTGGTTGATATTTTGGCATTATTTCAAAAATATTTCCTTTAAACATATCCTCCTTAGAATCATATGCAAACATATTTACAATGGCCTCATTACAATCTACAAATCTATTATTACTTGCCAAAACAATACCATCAGAACTTTTATTATATATAGTTTTAAAAGTGTTTTTTAAAGTTATAGAATCTCTTAAAATCATGTAATGTTCATGTCCAATACTCAAAAGAACAATCATGTATGTAACTGCTAAAGTAGCAGCAACATAAAAAATCTCTCCACCGTGATATATAAAAGCACAAATAAATAAAATAATCTGCAAACTTACAAATGAGATAAATATATAAAATACACTTGAAAAAGTTGCAAGAGAAACACCTACTACCGCTACCACAACCATTCCAATAAAAAGACTATAGCTATCATCTGCATAAATCACACTCAACCAAACTATAGCACCATAGAGAATGGAAACTATAGATATAATTACAAAATAAATATTGAGATATTTATTAATCAAATCATTATCATCAAGTTTAATAGCATTAAATAGTTTTTTCACTACATAAAATCTACCAAAGAACATAACTAGATGTCCTAATAGCCAACTAAAAAGATATATAGATGGAACCTCTTTATAAAAAACAGCAACTACACCACACGGAACAATTATATTTGAAATAAGAGAACCAATCGCATTTGTTTTTGCTATCATCTCTATTAATTTATGTTGATGAGGCATGAAAAATTTTTTTAATCTATTCAAAGTCTAACCTCTTTATGTATATCTTAAATTACAAGTCATCATTTTATCAACTAAAACCTTAGCAACTTCCACTTTACTATCAACAATAACGGTAATATCTAAATCTTTTAGTATCTCTTTATCTTCTAAAGAGGAAACTTTGACAATTAAATTGGCATTTTTACTGTATTTCAATACCGATTCACAGATGAGTCTCTTTTTATCTATATTGTCTAGTGTAACTATAATTGCTGCAGCATCTTCAATGTGAAGAGCATTTAGTATAGAAAGTTTTGAAGCATCACCAAGATAAACTTCCCTATCATTATCCAACGCTTCTTTGACATGTTTTGGTGAATTATCTATGATAACACATGGTGCATCTATTTTATCTAAATAGCGTGTTACAAACTTTCCAACTACACTATATCCACATACAATAACATGATTTTTCCTTGCACTAAAAGAGGATATATCCAACCCCATATCGTTCTCTTTTGTAAAAAAAGCCACTATGGAACTTATATGCGAGATAAAAAATGGTGTAATTACCATAGAAAATATAACTATCAGCACTAAAAATTGACTCAACTGAGTATCAAGAAGTCCACTCGTACTTGCCAAAGCAAAAATAACAAAAGAAAACTCACCAACTTGAGAAAGAGCAAGTGCTGTTTTTAGTGATGTGGCATGTGTACTAGAGATACGAAGAACTCCATAAATAATTACCGTTTTTAATATCAAAACCAATATAAACAACTCTATAATTAAGCCCATATCATCTAAAAACATAGCTACATCTATCTTCATACCCACAACAACAAAAAAAGTTCCAAGCAAAATATCTTTAAACGGAGCTATATCTGCCTCCACTTTATGATGATACTTTGTCTCAGCTATGATCATTCCCGCTACAAAAGCACCAAGTGAATATGTAAAACCCATATAATATGCCAAAAGAGAAGCAGATACAACTATAAACAAAACGGAACCCATAAACAATTCATCCACTCCACTTGAAGCAGAAAAGTGCAATAGCCATGTCATAACCCTTTTTCCAACAATAAAAAGAAGACCAACAACAAAGATAGCACTCAAAATTGTATCTTTTAAGATTATATATAAACTTTCATCTCCCTCATTTGATAAAAAGCTAATAAGAATTAATATAGGGATAACTGCAATATCTTGAAATATCAAAATACCTGTTGCTTTTTTACCATATGGAGTATGTATCTCTTTAGAACTTTTTAAGTAACTTAGAACAACTGCTGTTGATGACAATGAAAAAGCCAACGATATAATAATGGATGATTTTGCATCAAGATGAAAAAGATAATAACTCCCAACATAAACGACTACGGTCGTAAATGAAACTTGCATAAAACCATTTCCAAAAATATCTAATTTCATTGACCCCATCTTAGCCAAAGATATTTCAAGCCCTATGGTAAACATAAGAAATACAATACCAAAATCAGCTATCATCTCAAGAACATGAGAATCATTTAAATATCTTAAATCAAACCCATAAACTATAATGGTACCAGTAATAATATAGCCTATAATTTGTGAAATACCCATCCGTTTTAAAAATAAATTTATAACAATAGATATACCCAAAGCCATAACGACATAAAGAAGTGCATTTTGCATAATTAACTTTCTATTTTTTTAATGCTATATTATAACTAATATTTGAAGATGTCAAACCAATCTTAAGAGATTTTACACTATAATCACAATTAAAATTAAATACTTTATGGGATGGTTTGCATGACTAAATACATTTTTGTTACTGGTGGAGTCTTAAGTTCTCTTGGTAAAGGGATTACAGCGGCTAGTGTTGGAACTTTGCTGAAACATTCAGGCAAAAAAGTGGGCATGCTAAAAATTGATCCATATATAAATGTTGATCCTGGAACGATGTCACCGTTGGAACATGGTGAAGTTTTTGTTACAAAAGATGGTGCTGAAACTGATCTTGACATAGGTAATTATGAAAGATTTTTAGATACTTCATTTTTAAAATCAAGTAACTTTACAACTGGACAAGTTTATTCTAGTGTTATTGAGAGAGAAAGAGCAGGTGGATACCTTGGGCAAACTATACAAGTTGTTCCACATATAGTTGGAGAGATTGTAAATCGCATAAAAGAAGCTGGAAAAGACCACGATATACTTGTAGTAGAGTTGGGTGGAACGGTTGGAGACATTGAGGGACTACCTTTTATGGAAGCTATCCGACAAATGAAATATGATGATGAAGTATCTGGAACATTTTTTATCCATGTAACACTTATACCTTTTATAAAAGCAGCAGGAGAGATGAAGTCAAAACCAACTCAACACTCGGTTCAGGAACTTCGCCGTATCGGTATAACTCCTCAAATGATAATCGCTAGAAGCGAGATGCCACTGCCAAAAACATTTAAGAAAAAACTTGCTATGAGCTGTGATGTTACGCCAGATAGCGTCATAGAAGCACTTGATGCTGCAACAATTTACGATATACCAGTTACATTTTTAAGACAAAATATACTAAAACCTATTGCAAAAGAGTTAGAACTTGGAGATATAGATCCAGATATGGAAAACTGGGACACTCTTGTTAAAAAGATAGTTCAACCAAAAAATCGTACAGTTATCGGCTTTGTTGGAAAATATCTTGAACTTAAAGAAGCTTACAAATCGCTCACAGAAGCACTCATACACTCAGGAGCTCACCTTGATACAAGGGTTGAGATTTGCTGGGTTGATAGCGAAAAGATAGAAGATAAAAGTGCAGAAACTTTACTTAGCGATTGTGATGGTGTTTTAGTTGCCGGTGGTTTTGGCTCCAGAGGTATTGAGGGAAAAATAAAAGCGATAGAATACGCAAGGGTAAACAAAGTTCCTTATCTTGGTATCTGTCTTGGTATGCAACTTACTTTAGTTGAATATGCTAGGAATGTACTTGGTTTAGAAGATGCAAACTCTATAGAATTTGATGAAAATACACCTCATCCTCTTATCTATCTCATAGATAACTTTTTAGACCAAAGTGGTGGTATGCAACTTCGCACACACCAATCTCCAATGGGTGGAACACTTCGCCTTGGAGAGTATCCATGTGATACAAAAGAGGGTTCAATAATTAGAAAAGCTTACAATGGTAAAAAAACCATACATGAAAGACATCGCCACCGTTATGAAGCAAATCCAGCTTATCGTGAGCAACTTGAAAAAGCTGGGATGATAGTTACAGGTGAGAGTAACGGACTTATAGAAACAGTTGAGATAGAGGGTCATCCTTGGTTTTTAGGTGTTCAGTTTCACCCTGAATTTACATCAAGACTACAAACTCCAAACCCAGCTATACTTGCTTTTGTTAAAGCTACTATGAGTTGTGAATAGATGAACGAAAATAAAAATTTTTTAAGTGCCATAGTTGAAGAGGATTTAAAATCAAACAAATATAAAGAGGTAGTGACTAGGTTTCCACCTGAGCCAAATGGATTTCCACATATTGGTCATGCCAAATCTATCTTTATTAACTTTGGTATTGCACGGGATTTTAACGGTCGATGTAACCTTAGAATGGACGATACGAACCCAACCAAAGAAGATACAAAATATGTACAGGCACTAAAAGATGCTGTTGAGTGGCTTGGCTATAAATGGGATGGAGAGATTCGTTTTACTTCTGATTATTTTCCTAAACTTTATGAATATGCGATAGAACTTATCAAAATGGGTAAAGCTTATGTTGATAGTTTAAATGAAGATGAAATTAGTGAATATCGTGGAAGTGTAACTCAAGCAGGAAAAAGAAGTAAATATGCCAACAGAAGTGTTGAAGAGAACCTAGAACTTTTTAAAAAAATGAAAAATGGTGAGTTTGCCGAGGGTGAGCATATATTAAGAGCTAAAATAGATATGGCATCTCCAAATATGAAGATGAGAGACCCCCTTTTATACAGAATCAGACATGCCCATCACTTTAGAACAAAAGATGAATGGTCAATCTACCCTATGTATGATTTTGCCCACTGTTTATCTGACTATATTGAAGGAGTTACACACTCTATCTGTACTTTGGAATTTGAAAACAATCGAGAAATTTATGACTGGGTTATTGATACCCTAAACCTTAAACCACCTCGCCCATACCAATATGAATTTGCACGACTAGGCATAAACTATACTGTTATGAGTAAAAGAAAACTTTTAGAACTTGTAGATGGTGGTTTTGTAAATGGTTGGGACGACCCACGACTACCAACTATAGCAGGATACAAAAGAAAGGGTTATACACCTGAGTCTATTTTAACTTTTTGTAAGCAGATAGGTGTAGCAAAAGCAAACTCCATTGTAGATGTTTCACAACTTGAGTTTTGCATAAGGGATGATTTAAACAAAAAAGTACCACGAGTTTTATGTGTGCTTGAACCTTTAAAAGTAACGATTGAAAATTATGAGGGAAGTGAGGAGATAGAAGCTCCATATTATCCACATGATGTACCAAAAGAGGGAAGCAGAAAGCTCCCTTTTAGCCGTGAAATTTACATAGAAAAAACAGATTTTGAGATAAACCCTCCAAAGGGTTACTTCCGTCTTACACCTGAACAACCCGTAAGACTAAGACATGGATATATCATCTCTTGTAAAGAAGTTGTAAAAGATAAAGATGGAAATATCACCGAGATAAAAGCTGAGTATTATCCTGAATCTAAAAGTGGCTCTGACACAAGTGGGATAAAAGTTAAAAGTGCCATTCAATGGGTAAGTATCCCACATGCCAAGGAGATTGAAGTAAGACTTTATGAACGACTTTTTTCTTGTGAAAACCCTGATGGTGTGGAAGATTTAAACCCTGAATCTTTAAGGGTTATCAAAAATGCTGTTATTGAAAGTGGGGTTATAACTGATAAACCTGATGAAAGATTTCAGTTTGAAAGGCAAGGGTATTTTTATGCGGATCCACATGACTACACAGATGAAAAACCTGTTTTTAACAAGATAGTTTCGCTAAAAGATTCATGGGTTAAAAAGAAGAAAACTCAACAAAAGAGCAAACCTCAAGAGAAAAAAGTTCAAATTGATGGCGAAGTCACCCCTATGAATGAGGCACAACAAGCACTGTTTGAAAAATATACAAAAGAGTTAAAACTAAATTCTGAAGTGGCAAACACTTTAGCTCGTGATGAGTTTTTATCATCCTTTTATGAAGACACATTAACCACTTTTAATAGCCCTGTAAACCTAGCAAACATAATAACAAATGAAGTAGCAAGGGAGATAAAAGAATCAGCTTCAACTGAGTTAAAATTTGATACAAAAGATGTGGCTCAACTTATAAAAATGGTTGATGATGAAACAATATCCAACAAAATTGCAAAAACAGTTTTTGAAGAGATGGCAAAATCTGGCAAAAACCCAACTAGCATAGTAAAAGATAAAGGACTGCTCCAAATAAGTGACCCTGCACAAATCATACCTATTATAGATGAAGTGATTGCCAAAAACCCAGATAATGTAGAAAAATTTAAATCTGGAAATAACAAACTGCTAGGTTTCTTTGTAGGACAGGTTTTAAAAGCCACAGGTGGTAAAGCAAATCCAAAACTTGTAAATGAGTTAGTTGCCAAAAAGTTAAAATAGCACATGCCAAAACAGCTTACAAAACAAACTCTTTTTGAGATTCTCTCATCAAGGTTTGATAGGGAAAAAAAACTCTCAGAGATTCCAAATCCAGCTTTACTTCAAGATGGCACAAAAGCAGCCAAAAGAATTGCACATGCCATAAAAACTAAACAGAAGATAACTTTAGTTGGGGATTATGATGTAGATGGAGTTAGCTCTTCTGCCATTATGGTGGAATTTTTTAGACTCATACCATACCCACTTAAAGTTGTTATTCCAAACAGATTTAAAGATGGTTATGGAGTAAGTGCTAGTGTTTTAGAAAGAATTGAAGCTGATTTGATTATCACTGTTGATAATGGCATAAGTGCCATAGAAGCTGCTGAGATTTGCAAAAATAGAAACATAGACCTCATCATAACTGACCATCATACACCATCAGATACACTCCCACATGCCATGGCTATTGTAAATCCCAAACTTCCCACATGCCAATATCCTTTTAAAGAGATTTGTGGAGCAGAAGTAGCTTGGTTAGTTTTGGCACTTGTAAAAAAAGAATTAAAACTCAACATAAACATGAAAGAGTTTTTAGACATCTTGGCTTTAGCAATTATAGCTGACATAATGCCACTCATAGATATAAACAGAACTTTGGTAAAAGAGGGATTAAAAATTTTAATGAGTTCAAATAGACCATCTTCTATTATTATAAGAGATTTTTTAAATAAAAGTAAAATTTCAAGTGAAGATATAGCTTTTCAAATCGCACCAAGACTAAACTCTGCAGGAAGACTTGAGGATGCGAGTATTGCTCTTGATTTTTTAACTGCACAAAATACACATGAAGCATATCTTGGTTTTGAAAAATTAAACTCACTAAATGAACTCAGAAAAGAGACTGAAGCCACATGCACAAAAGAGGCTATTTTAAAAGCAGACCCACATGCCAATGTTATTGTTGTTGCTGGTAAAAATTGGCATGAAGGTGTTGTTGGCATAGTAGCATCAAGGTTGGTTGAACATTTTTCAAAACCTGCCATAATACTTAGTATAAAAGATGGTATTGCAAAAGGAAGCGCAAGAAGTTTAGGTGAAGTCAATATATATGAACTTATTAAAGAAAATGAAAAGTTTTTACTTAAATTTGGTGGACATAAAATGGCAGCTGGACTAAGTCTCAAAGAAGATGATATAAAAGAGTTTACACATGCCATAAACAAAAGTGCTTCAAAATTAGATGCTGATGATTTTAAAGTAAAAGAGTCTATAACTGGCATCTTTAACATAGATGATATAGACTTTGAACTATTAGATTTATTGGAGCAATTTGAACCTTATGGCGAAGCAAATCAAAGACCAACTTTTATGTTTAAAGATGCTTATGTAACAAATGTTAAACTAATGGGTAAAGACAAATCACATTCAAAAATCGAGATTAAAGAATCTCCACATGCCATAAAAAGCGTAGAAATCATAGCTTTTAAAACCATATATGAGATACCAAAAAACAAAAAAATTACCTGTTCTTACAAAATAGCTAAAAATGAATTCAATAAACGAACAACCATTCAGTTTCTTTCAGATAAGATTTATTTATAATTTAAATGTTTACTTTTGTAACATTAAAAAAAATCCCTATCACAAAGTTATTGATTCTTGAGGATTTTCTGCTAAAATTACACCAATTCAAGAAAAGGGAATAAAATGAAAAAGATTGTTACACTTTCTGCAATCGCTTTTTTAAGCACAGCTGTTTTTGCAGCAACTGACACTTCTACAAAATCAGATGCAGATAGAATATCTGCACTTGAGAAAAAGATAGCTAAACTAGAAAAAGGTCAAACCAAAAACAAAAAGAAAATCTCAGCAGTTAATAAACTTGCTAATAAAGATAATCTTAAATTTAATGTTGATTTTAGAACTTCTTATGATAATTTACAATATGAAACGGTTCATGGTAAAAAATATACTAACGATGCATTATATTCAATGAGATTATGGCTAAATATGGCATATAATCCAACTGATGATATGATTTTCAATGCAACTCTTAGTGCAAATAAAGCTTTTGGTGCTAGTTATAATCAAAGAGCTACAGGCAGGGGTTATGACACATTTGACTGGATAGTTAATGAAAATCTGACAGATGATAAAATTAGACTAAAAGAAGCTTTTTGGTTATGGAAACCAAAGCTTGGCAGTTTACCGATGACAGTTAGTGTTGGTCGTCGTCCCGCAACAAATGGTTATCTTATCAATCTTAGAGATGATGACAAAGCAAAATCACCTATGGGTCATATTATTAACATGGAATTTGATGGAGCAAGTATTAGCGCTCAACTTGATGAATATGTATCTGGTATGTATATTAAACTTTGTGTAGGTCGTGGAATAACAAATGCAAAAGCAAGATTTGATCAAACTGGTTTAGACTACACAAAAGATAGTAAAAATATTGACAATATGGATTTGGTTGGTATTATCATAAAACCTTATGATGATGGTCAATATTCTGTTATGACAAATTATTACCGTGGATTTAAAGTTATAGGTAATGATTTTACTGGACAGAATGGTGGAACACTAGCAAAACCCGTCATGACAACATATGGTGAGATGGATGGAGCGGTAATTTCTGCTAAAGTTGAAGGTATCGGTGATGAGATTAGTGATTTCTTAGATGAAACAACAATATTTGCATCATTAGCATGGTCTCAAACTAGACCTGATGGAAACCAACGAATGTTAGGTTCTGCAGATAAAGAAAGTGGTACATCTTACTGGATTGGTACTCAAATGCCAAACTTAACTGGTGGTAAATTTGGTTTAGAATACAACCATGGTTCAAAATATTGGAGACCATTTACTTACGGTGAAGACACCATGATAGGTTCAAAAATGGCTGTTCGTGGTAGTGCTTATGAGGCTTACTGGACACAACCAATCATAGATAAAGTATTTTCTATGCAAATTAGATATACTTATTTAGATTATGATTATACTGGTTCAAATGCTTTCTTTGGAGATGGCGGAACTCCTGTAAGCATGTCCGATGCTAAAGACAATCCTGCTATGGGTGACCCTGTAGATACTGCTCAAGACATCCGTGTTTATTTCAGATACAGATACTAAAAACTACTAGGAGGTACGACTTTAGTCGTACCTCCTCTCTTTAGTCTAAAATATTACTCATAATACCGTCATACCACGCAAAAAGTGTTTGAGCGAGTGCATTACTTCTATATTTGTGTGTATCCTTATC